>JBDTOH010000156.1:0-10715 GCA_039933355.1 Gemmatimonadota bacterium
ACCCAGATTCGCGCGGGGGTGCTGCTCGACTCCTGCGAGGGCTGCGGCGTGATTCTCTATTCTGCCGAATGATCAACCGGCTGCCGGTCCGCTGGATTCTCGAGGCGCCGCCCGATGGAAGCAGCGCCAAAGCGCTGGCGGAGGCCCTCGGCCTGCCGCTCACGCTGGCGTCGCTGCTCTGCCAGCGGGGGCTTTCGAACCCGGACCAAGCCAAGGTTTTCCTGAGACCGTCGCTCGACCAGCTGTCCAACCCCACCACTCTTGCCGGCCTCGCCGAGGCGGTCGCCGAGATCGCCGAAGCGGTCCGCGCCGGCGTGCCGATCATGGTCCACGGCGACTACGACGTGGACGGCCAGTGCGCGAGCGCGGTGCTCACCCGGGCCCTCCGCGCGGCCGGGGCGACGGTGCACCCGTTCGTGCCCCACCGGATGCGGGACGGCTACGACTTCGGGCCGGCCGGCCTCGACCGCGCCCGAGCGTTAGGCTGCGGGCTGATCGTGACCTGTGACTGCGGGATCACCGCGGTGGAGACGGTCCGGGCCGCGCGCGCCGCAGGGATTCGGGTCGTCGTCACCGATCACCATCTACCCGGTCTCGAGCTGCCGCCGGCGAACGCGATCGTCGACCCGCAGCGCCCCGACGACCGCTCCGGGCTCGGCGCGCTCTGCGGCACCGGACTCGTGTTCAAGCTGGTCCAGGCGCTCGTTCCCGCGTTAGGCCTTCCCCCGACGCTGCCGCTCCATTTCCTCGACTACGTCGCCCTCGCCACCATCGCCGACGTCGTCCCCCTCACCGGGGAGAACCGGGTTCTCACCCGGCACGGCCTCAAGCTGCTGTCGCGCTCGCGATGGCCGGGCATCCAGGCGCTCGTCGCCGCGGCGGGCCTCGGCGTCGGCGAGGTGAAGGCCGGCCAGGTCGGCTTCATCCTGGCGCCCCGGCTCAACGCGGTAGGCCGGATCGGCGACGCGAACGAAGGCCTCGCGCTCCTCCTCACCGACGATCCCGACGAGGCAACCCGGATCGCGGTTCACCTCGAGCAGCTCAACGCCGACCGCCAGGCCCTCGATCAGCGGATTCTTGAAGAAGCGATCGACCGGGTCGAGAAGGAGCAGCTGGCGACCGGCCGCGCCGGCCTCGTGCTCGCGGCCGAAGGTTGGCACCCCGGCGTCGTCGGCATCGTCGCCTCGCGCGTGGTGGAACGCTACGGCCGGCCGACCATTCTGATCGGCTTCGACGGCGAGATCGGCAAAGGGTCGGGCCGGAGCATCGGCGGATTCGATCTGCACCGGGCGCTCACCGCCTGCGGCGACTTGCTCGAGCGGTTCGGCGGCCACCGGATGGCCGCGGGCCTAACCATTCGGCGCGATCGCCTGGCCGAGTTCGAAGCGCGGTTCGATGCGGTGGCGAAGGAAACGCTCGACCCGGCCAAGCTCGGCCCCGAACAGAAGGTCCACCTCGAGATCGCGCTCGACCAGGCCGCCGACGACCTCGAGCGTCTCTGCCGACACCTCGAGCCGTGCGGGATGGGGAACCCGAGCCCGGTCTTCGGCGTTCGCGGGGTGACCTTTGCGAACCGGCAGATCGTGGGGAAGGGGCATTTGCGCGGCTGGCTCAAGGACCCCAAGGGCCAGGTCGCCACGATCGGCTTTCAGTTCGCCGACCGAACCACGTGGCTCGACTCGGCCCCGGTCGACGCCGCCTTCAAGCTCGAGCGCAACGAATTCCGGGGTCAAAGCTCGCTGCAGGCCAGGCTGCTGTCGCTCTCGCCGCACCGGGCGAGCTAGTGGCGTTCCCCCGATCAGCTCGGCAGGAAATCGGGTGACTCGGATCGTGGCCGGGGCGCTCCGCGGGCGGCGCCTCGTGCTGCCCCGGGATACGCGGGTCCGCCCGACCAGCGACCGGGTTCGGGAGGCGTGGATGAGCATCGTGGGGCCCCACCTCGCGGGTGCTGCCGTGCTCGACCTGTTCGCCGGGAGCGGCGCGTTAGGTATCGAGGCGCTGTCCCGGGGTGCCCTCCACGCCACCTTCGTCGACGTCAACCCGCCCTCGCTCGCGGCCATTGAGACCAACCTCGCCGCCCTCGAGCTCGGCGAGCGGGGCACTGTCGTCCGCCGCGACGCGCTCCGCTGGCTCGACGAGGCCAGGCCGGAAGCGGATGTCGCCTTCGCCGACCCGCCTTACACCGAGGACCAGGCCGAGCGGCTCGTCGCCGCCTTCCGGGCCCGGCCCTTCGCGCGGGTGTTAGGCGTCGAGCATAGGGCCACCCGGCCTGTCGCCGGCGACGACACCCGCCGCTACGGCGACAGTGCCATTACTTTCTGCTACGCCCCATGACACGCATCGCGATCTATCCAGGCTCCTTCGATCCACCGACCCGCGGGCACGAGGACTTGATCCGCCGGGGCGCGGAGCTCGCCGAGCGGCTCATCGTGGTCGTCTCGGTGAACCCGTCCAAGCAGCCGCTGTTCACACTGGCGGAGCGGCTCGACCTGCTCCGCCTGGTGGTGGGCGCCCATCCTAACGTCTCGTTTGACAGCTTCGAGGGTCTCCTCGCCGATTACGCGCGGACGGTCGGCGCCGGGATCGTGATCCGGGGGCTCCGCGCGGCCGGCGACTTCGAGTACGAGCTCCAGATGGCGGTGATGAATCGCCAGCTCAACCCGGGGCTCGAGACCGTCTTTCTGGTGCCGTCGGTCGGTCTTGCCCATATCAGCTCGAGTCTCGTCCGCGAGGTCGCGCGCCTCGGCGGCGACGTGAGCGAGCAAGTTCATCCGGCCGTCACGCTGGCCCTCAAAGCCCGGCTCCCACGATGAACGGCCTGGCCCCGATTCTCGAGAAGATGCGCGCCAGATCGCCGCGCTTGGTCCTCGTCTCCGCCGGCGGCGAGGAGATTGGGCGTGCCGTCGAGCGATTCGAGCGCTACCGCCTCGGGTCGGCCGTGGTTGTCGGCGAGGGTGGTATCCAGCCGTCCGACGACCCCCGGTCGGATGCCGTGGCGAACCTGCTCAGAGAACGCGCCCCCGATCGGGTTCGGGACGGCATCCATGCGCTCGATCTGGCGGCCGAACCGCTCCGCTTCGCCGTTGGGCTGGTGGGGCTCGGTCAGGCGGATCTCTGCGTCGCCGGGCCGGGATTCGACGCCGAGGCTCTCGCCCACGCGACGGCGTGGATCGCCGGGCCCGGTCAGCCGTGGCCCGATCTGGGCTGGCTCGGGTACCTCCTCACGACGGATGAGCGCTGGCTCACAATCGGCGTCCCGTCCACCCTAACGGCTCGCGACCCGCGGCGGCTCGCAGAGCTGGCCGTCGCCGCGGCGGACCACCGAGGCCGGACCATGTCGGAGCCGCTCCGGGTGGGGTTTCTCGCCGGGCCCGGGGGTGAAGTGGGCGGGCCGGTGCTGCCGGAATTCGCTGCGCAGGCGCCCGGCATCGTCGCGGGCATCGACGGGCCGGCCGGCGTCGGCGATCCCCGGTTTCGCGGCCGGGCCAATGTTCTCATATTTCCTGACGCGGTGTCCGCCTACCTCGCAACCCGGTTCGCGCGAGACTTCGGAGCCGTTCGCGTCTTGGGGCCGATCTACCCCTGTCCGCCCGGGAGGGCGGTCGCGGGCCTCGCGGATGGGGCGACCGCAGATGATATTGTGGCGGTCGCCGCGATCGCGACGGCCGGCCTCCCCCGCAGCTAACGGAGATTACCGCATGGGATTCAGCAAGACGACGAGCGGGAACGGGGTCACGGTGGTGAAGGTCGACGGCCAGCTCATCGTCGGGAACCGCCAGGAGCTCAAGCAGCTGATCCACGAAGGTCTCGAAGCGGGCGAGCGCAAGTTCGTCATCGACTGCACCCACACCGGCTACATCGACTCTTCCGGGTTAGGCGCCCTCGTCACGATCTCGAAGAAGGTGCGCGAGAGCGGCGGCGACATGCGGCTCGCGGGCCTCAACGACGACCTCCGTTCGCTGTTCGAGCTGACCAAGCTCGACTCCCTCTTCACCATCGCCAAATCGCCCGACGAGGCGATCAAGGGGTTTTGAGGCGCCGATGACGGCGCCCCTCGCGCTCTGTGTCCGTCACTCCCGCCCGGGCGCGCAGTCCGTCCCGGAGTCGGTTGCGCTCCGGGTTCCGAGCGATGTGAACCACGTCGAAGCGGTGGTCGAGCTGATGATCCGCCATTGTTTTGCGGGTCAATCGCCCTCGACTCGTGCGGTGTTCCGGCTACGGGTCGCTCTCGCCGAGGCGCTCGCCAACGCGATCTGCTCGGGGAACCGCCAAGATCCGGCCAAGGGAGTGACCGTCTCCGCGGAGCTTTTGCCGGATTTGATCCGCCTCAGTGTCGCCGACGAAGGCGACGGCTTCGACCCCGCCACCGTTCTTTCCCCAACCGATCAAGACGCGCTCGAGCGCGAATGCGGACGCGGCCTCTTCATCATCCGCAACATGGCTTTACAAGTCGAGTTCAACGAACGCGGGAACATCATCTGGATGACGCTGCCGCGCTGCTGAAGCGGCTCCAACCGGTGCTCGACTCGCTCGACGGGATCTCCCGATCGCGTCATCGCCTCTGGCGTGCCGACCACGGGGCGCCGAGCGTCGCCTACGGGCGTCCGGTCCCGTGGACCCCAACCCTTCCGCATGCCGCCGATGTCGTCAGCACCCCGGACGGGCCGCGCTGGTTCGGCCCGTTTCCCGAGACGGCGGATCTGTGGGTCGAGACCGATCCCGCGGTCGGCCCGATGCTCGTCGAGCTGCTCCATCACGTGATCCGCTCGGAGCGCGAGGTCGTCCGGCTGTCGCAGGAGCTGGCGGCGCGTTATGAAGAGATCGATCTCCTCTACACCATCAGCGAGATCCTCGGCCAGACCGTGCAGCTCGAGGAGGCCGCGCAGACGATCGTGCGCGCGGTGAGCAGCGTCGTCGGTGCGCGGCGCGCCTCGATCGTGGTGTTCGACGACGAGCTCGGCGTGCTCAAGACGGTGGCGTCCCAGGGCATCCCGGCGGGGGTCACGGGCATCATCCCCGTGGACGATCCCGTGTCCATCGCGGCGCGGGTCTATCGCGAGCGCCGGGTGCTGATCGGCGACCCCATCGAAGGGGTGATCTCTTCCGCGGGCAATGAGCAGCGCGGATATCGCGGCGTTGCCTTCATGAGTGTTCCGATCTGTTATGCGGCGCCGGGGGCGCCCCCGCGCTGCGTCGGCGTCGTGAACCTGACCGATCGGGTCGGCGGCGATCGGTTCGTGCCGTCGGACCGGAAGCTCGTCGTCGCGGTGGCGAATCAGATCGGCGCCGCGGTCGAGAACGCCCGGCTCGCGAAGCGGGAGCGGGAGCAGCAGCGCCTCGAGAACGAGCTGGAGCTCGCCCGGCAGCTGCAGCTCAATCTGCTGCCGAACCCGAGCGTCCTCGCGGGCGACGCCACGGTCGCGGTTCGCTGCCTCTCGATGGACTCGGTCGGCGGAGACTTCTACACGTTCAGCCGGCTCGGGCTCGGCAGCGTCGGCGTTATGGTGGGCGACGTCGCCTCGCACGGATTCTCCGCCGCACTGATCATGGCGCTGGTGCTCTCTGCGGCGGGCATCCATGCCTCGCTCGCGGTTACGCCGGACGAGGCACTCACGGCGCTCAGAGACAGCCTCGCGGGGAAGTTGAGCTCGACCGATTCGTATCTCACCTGTTTCTACGCGGTGATCGATCCGATCAATGGGCGGCTCACGTTCGCCAACGCCGGTCACCCGTATGCCTTCCGGATCTCGAAGGCCGGCACGCCGGTCCGGCTCGAGGCGACCGCGCCGCCGTTAGGTCTGGCGCCGGGCGAGCCGATCGGCTCTCGGATGCTCACCTGGGTCGATGGCGACGATCTGCTCTGCGTCTGGACCGACGGCCTCGCCGACGCGGCGAACGCCGCGGGTGAGCGGTTCGGCGAGCCCCGTATTCTCGAGGCCATCATCACCCGCCGCGCCCAGGAGCCCGAAGCGATCGTCGATGCGGTCATCGGCCTCGTCGAAGCGTTCGCTCCCGAGCCGGCCGATGATCGGACCCTGCTCGTGCTTCGGTTGTGAGACACACGGCGGCAGGGCGGCAAGGCGGCAAGGCGGCAAGGCGAACCGGACAACCGCGGGGCTCACGTGCCGGTCAACGGATGCGATCGTCAGGCGCGTGCGGAGTAATCTGCCCCCCTGCCGCCCTGCCGCCTTGCCGCCTTGCCGGCTTGCCGTCGTGCCGTCGTGTTTAAAAAGCACCTTGGCCAGCACTTCCTCACCGACCCAAAGATCCTCGGCCGGATCGCGGCAGCGCTCGACGGCGAGCCGGGCGATTCCGTGCTCGAGATCGGGCCCGGCCGCGGCAGCCTAACGACGGAGCTCGTCCGCCGCGGGTTCGCAGTGACCGCGGTCGAGCGGGACCGAGAGCTGATCCCCGAGCTCCGCCACCGGTTCCCGACCGTCGCCATCGCCGAAGGCGATGCGCTCGACGTCGACTGGCACGCGCTCGCCGTCCGCGGATCGACTCCGGCGCCATGGTTCGTGATCGGCAACATTCCCTACAACATCACCTCGCCCCTGATCGACAAGGCCCTTGAGCCGCCTCGACCTCGTCAGATCGTCTTTCTCGTCCAGCGGGAAGTGGCTGACCGCCTGGTCGCGCCGGCGGGCGTCTCGGAATACGGCGCGCTGTCGGTCGGCGTCCAGTCGGTCGCCAAGGTGGAGCGGCTCTTTCGCGTCCGTGCGGGCGCTTTTCACCCGCCCCCTCGAGTCGACTCGGCGGTGGTCCGGCTCACGCCGCGAGTCGATCCACTGTTTGCCGACGCCGAGGCCTCGGGCTTTCGACGGTTCGTCACCGCGCTCTTCTCCGTGCGGCGGAAGCAATTGGGCCGCGGGCTCCGGATCGCCGCCGGCCTCAGCATCGACGCGGCTGCGGGAGCGCTCGCGGAGGCTGGGATCGCGGAGACCGAGCGACCGGAGCGACTCGAACCGAGCCAGTTCATTCAGCTATACCGGTCGTCGTTGACGGGTTCGGGGCGGGTGCGCTAGCTTTGTGAAATCTTTCACATAGATGGCATGCGCAACATCGCTGAGAACACGGTCCGCCGGCTGTCCCTCTACCTCCGTTTCTTGGAAGAGTTCCATCAAGAAGGGGCGGCAACGGTTAGCTCCGAGGCGCTCGCCAGCCGGGGCGGCACCACCTCCGCGCAAGTCCGCAAGGATCTTTCGTTCTTCGGCAGCTTTGGGAAGCGGGGGCTCGGCTACGCAGTCCCGGAGCTGATTCGTCGGCTCCGAGAAATTCTCGGGCTGGGGAGGAAGTATCGTGTCGTCGTGATCGGGGCGGGGAAGATCGGGAACGCACTGGTTCAATACGGCGGGTTCGCCAAACGCGGCTTCGACATCGTGGGCCTCTTCGATTCGGATCCGGCCAAGATCGGCAAGCGGTGGGACGGTCTCGTCGTGGCCGATGCCGCGAACCTCGAGAAAGACTGCGCGTCCCTCAAGCCGGATATTGCGGTGGTCGTGACGCCCGGAGATGTCGCGCAAGCCGTTGCCGATCGGCTGGTCAAATGCGGCGTCACAGCCATCCTCAACTTTGCCCCGATCCAACTCCAGACGCCGGCCGCGGTGACCGTGAAGAACGTGAATCTGGTGCTGGAGCTGGAGGCGTTGTCGTTCGCACTGGCAAATAGAGAATAAGGCATGGGGAATTGGGAAGCCTAACTTGAATCCTCAGGTCGGTAACCGGTCCCCCTCATCCCCCATTCCCCATTCCCGATTCCCTACCCAATTAGTTTCCCCCCATGCCGCCCGTACAAGTCACCTCCGAGATCGGCCGACTCCAGGCGGTCCTTGTTCACACGCCAGGGCGAGAGCTCGAGGCCGTGACGCCGCAGACGCGGGATGACTACCTCTACAATGACCTGATCGGGCTCGATGTGTCGGTGCGAGAGCACCGGCGGCTCGTCGCGGTGCTCAAGAAGTTCGGTCAAGTCCACGAGCTCACCGACCTCGTCGGACAGGCGTTGGCGCAACCCGAGGCCCGCGAGTTCTTGATCAGCCGAACACTGAACGTGGTGCCGTCTGAGCCGCTGGCTGCTCGCCTCGCGGAGCTTCCGCCCAAAGCCATCGTCAAGCTTATCGTCGAAGGTGTGGAGGAAAAGGGCGGGCCGATCTCGCGAACGCTGAACGAAGTCGGTTTCGAGCTGCCGCCGCTCCCAAATCTCTTCTTTCCACGGGATATCGGCATGGTCATCGGGCGGCACGGCGTGGTCGGCTCGATGCGACATGGCATCCGGTGGACCGAGGAGCTGCTGGTCCGGACTCTCTTTCGCTTCCATCCCGAGCTCGCGAACGCTGGGATTCTGTATGACGGCTCCGAGGAGCGGCGGAGCAACTACACACTCGAGGGCGGGGACGTGCACGTGCTGAGGCCCGATCTGCTCGTCGTCGGCTTTTCGGAGCGGTCGTCCACCGGGGCGCTCGATCTCCTCGCGGACGTCGCGTTTTCGGAGACGACGATCACCGATATGATCGTAGTCGTGATGCCCCGGACGACGACGGCGATTCACCTCGACATGCTGTTCACTCAGATCGACCGCGACCTCTGCGTCGTCTATCCGCCCTCGTTCATCGGGCCCGAGCGGTTGACGATTCTGCATCGTAAGAAGGGCCGGAAGACCGTGCGCGAACGGTCCGATCTGTTCAATGCGCTCCACCAGGTGGGGATGCCGATGCAACCGATTCTCGCCGGCGGCTCCCGGCGGATCTCGCAGGAGCGGGAGCAGTGGGCCAGCGGCTGCAACTTTCTCGCGGTCCAGCCGGGCGTCATCCTCAGCTACGCGCGCAACGAAGAGACGCTGGCCGAGCTGGCCCGCGCCGGGTTCCAAGTGGTGCCGAGCCGCGACTTCCTGACGTTCGACGACTGGGAGGAGACCCGGCGCTACGTGATCACGGTCGAGGGAAGCGAGCTGGTGCGGGGCGGCGGCGGGCCCCGGTGTATGACGATGCCGCTCCGCCGGGCCGAGCTGTGAAGGGCCTCGCGGCGCAGCCGGAAGGCACGCTGGTGGACCGCGCGATCGTCGCGTTAGGCACCGGCCCGCTCTCGGCCGAGCGGCTCGCGCGCGACGTGCTGGCGCTGCCGACGGCGCCGTCCGCGGTGGCCGACCGGCTGGCCGTGGCGCTGCTCGGGGCCGACCCGCGGGTTCGCCGGCTCCCCGACGGCCGGTGGAGCCTGGTTGCGGCGGCGCAGGGCTCTCCACTGATCGAGGAATGCGGCTTCGCGGTGGTCGACGTCGAGACGAGCGGCGCTCGGCAGGCTCGGGAAGACCGGATCACCGAGATCGCGGTCGTCATCGTCCACGGCGGCCGGCGCGAGCTGGTGTTCGACTCCCTGGTCAATCCGGAGCGGCCGGTGGATCCGTGGGTCACCCGGATCACGGGGATCACCTCGGCGATGGTCGAGCAGGCGCCGACGTTCAGCGAGATCGCCGACGAGATTCTCGGGCTCCTGGCCGGCCGGATTTTCGTCGCGCACAACGCCCGCTACGACTGGCGGTTCGTAACGGCGGCCGTCCGGCGGGCCCGCTTCCTCCGGCTCGACGGGCCGGTCCTCTGCACGGTGCGGCTGGCCCGGCGTCTGGTCCCCGCTGTAGAATCGTGGGGGCTCGACAGCCTCACTCATTTCTTCGGGTTCGAGAATCGGGCCCGCCACCGCGCCGGCGGGGACGCGCTGGTGACGGCGGCCCTCCTCGAGCGGCTGCTCGGGCTCGCTCGCCAAGGCGGAGTCCGCACGCTTCAGGATCTGGAGCTGCTCCAGGCTCCGCGAAAGGCGCCGAAGAGGAAACGGTCCGCATGACTCCACTGGTCCAGACTTTCTCGTTAGGCACGCTTCGGTGCCACGCCCTCGAGGCCGGCTCGTTCCAGCTCGACGGGGGCGCGATGTTCGGCGTGGTGCCCAAGCCGCTGTGGTCGCGGCGGATCCAGCCGGACGAGCTGAACCGGATTCCGCTCGCGTTTCGCTCGCTGCTGATCGAGCACCCGGCCGGCCTGGTGCTGATCGACACCGGGCTCGGCAACAAGGAAGACGCCAAGTTCCACGAGATCTACGACGTCGAGAACAGTGGAAGCGACGGGCGCACGCTGCTGGAGGATGCCATCGCGGACGCGGGCCATTCCACCGACGACGTCCGCTGGGTCATCAACACCCACCTCCACGCCGACGCCGCGGGCGGCAACACCTGGGAGGAGAAGGACGAGAACGGTGTGGCGCTCGGCGGGCCTCAGCTCACCTTCCCGAATGCCACCTATGTGGTGCAGCTGAGCGAGCTCGAATTCGCCCGCCACACGAACGAGCGGACCCGCGCGGCCTATCTGCCCGCGAACTTCGAGCCGGTCGCCGAGGCGGGGAAGTGGAGGCTGCTTCGGGGCGATGTCGAGATCTTACCGGGCATCTCGTCGTGGGTGACGCCCGGCCACGTCCCCAACCATCAAAGCGTCGTCGTCAAGAACGGCGGGGATTCGCTTATCTTTCTCTCCGACGTCATGCCGACCAGCCATCACCTGCCGCTGCCATGGATCATGGGGTATGACCTCGAGCCGCTCCGGACGCTCGAGTCGAAGCGCCGGGTCACCCGGGCCGCCTCGGACGGCTGGTGGCTCTTCTTCGCCCACGATCCCACCGTCATCATGGGCCGGCTCGGCGAAGGCGACCGGGGGCCGGCGTTAGGCGACGTCGTC
>JBDTOH010000157.1:0-10683 GCA_039933355.1 Gemmatimonadota bacterium
CGCGGTGGGCCGCGACTTCGAAGGAGGCAGCCGGCACCTCGGTCCGCGCTCTGTCGAGCCACGCCGGCTCAGCGAGGAACACTCGGAGGAGTTGGCGCTCGAACCGAGCGCCCTCACGGAGCGGCGCTGCTCGGGGCGGCGCCCGGTGGCCGGACGCCGACGCCGCAGGCCCGGCGGCCGGCGGCTTCGCGCCCTGCGCTCGGTCGGGCACGACGACGGGTCTCGACTCGAGCTCGTGCTCGAGCACGGCGCGGATCATCCCGAACTTTTCCGCGACGAGGCCGATGTAGAGGTCGCGGGTGATCGGATCGCTCGCGGCGCGGATCGTCGGCAGGAGCCGGTCGAGCGCGCCGCGGCGGTGCTCGACGCCATGGAGCCAGCCCTTCACCTCCAGCAGATGGACCATCCGTTCGAGCACGTCGACGGCATCCTTCAGGATCGGCGCCAGCGCCGCGGCGCCGCCCCCGCGGACCAGCGTGTCGGGATCCTCGCCCGGCGGCATCGTCGCGACCCGGACCCGGACGCCGTGGCGGAGGAGCTCGTTCGCGGCGCGGAAAGTCGCCTTGAGGCCCGGCTTGTCGCTGTCGTAGAGCACCACCGCCTGCGCGGCGAACCGCTTGAGAAGGGCCGCCTGGTCGCTGGTGAACGCCGTGCCTAACGAGGCGACGACATGCTCGATCCCGGCAACGGCCAAACGGAGCACGTCGAAATACCCTTCCACGAGCAGCACTTCCCCCTCGCGCCGGATCGCGTTCTTGGCGTCGTGGAGGTTGTAGAGGGTGCCGCCTTTGTGGAAGATCGGGGACTCCGGCGAGTTGAGATACTTGGGCTCGCCCGGCCGGAGCAGCCGGCCACCTAACGCTACGACTCGGCCCCGAAGGTCGCGGATCGGGAAGAGCAGCCGGCCTTTGAACCGGGGCACGACCATGCCGTCGTCACGGCTCACCAGCAGCCCCGCTTCGAGCAGCACCGGCTCGGCCAGCCCGAGCTGCTTCATCGCCGCCATGAAGCTGCCGTCGGTCGGCGCGTACCCGAAGCCCAGCTCCGCGGCGACGGGCATCGGGAAGTCGCGGCCCTCGAGGTACGTCCTCGCCTGGACGGCATCGGGCCCCTCACGCAGGCGCGCGGCGAACCATTCGTGCGCTACGCTCATCGCGCTGAACAAGGGCTCCCGCGGATCGGGCCCTTCGCGGGCCGCGCGCTCGGGAATTGTGATCCCGGTGCGCCGGGCGACCTCGCGGACGGCGGTCGGGTAGTCCATGCCGGATTTCTTCATGAGGAACCTGAAGACATCGCCGGCTTCGTGGCAGACGAAGCAGTAATACATCCCCTTCTTCGGGATGACCGAGAAGTTCCGGTTGGTCCCTCCGTGGAACGGGCAGGGACCCCGAAAATCGGTGCCGGTCCGTTTGAGCTGGACCGACTCGCCCACGATCTCGACGAGATCGGCCGCATCGCGGACCTGCTCGACGATCTCGTCCGGAATCATGCGTCCTTGAACTCCGCAACGGTCACGCCGGTCCCACCTTGATTCCGCGGCGCGAAATCGAACTTCGCGATCCGCCGGTCCCGCTTGAGAATCCCGCGGACCCGTTCCCGGACCACGCCGGTCCCCATGCCGTGAATGATCCGGAGAAATGGATTGTCGGCGAGGACTGCGGCGTCGAGCGCCGAGAGAGTCGCGGTCTCGGCTTCGTCACCCCGCATGCCGCGGAGATCGATCTCGAGCGCGGCGGAGGAGTCGTCGGCCGCCGAGGCGATCGGCGCCGCGCGGCGGCGGGCGGCGGGCTCGGCATGCTCGGCCAGCACCTCGAGGCCCGCCGCTGCGACCACCATTTTGACGGCGCCCGCCCCGACGACGACTTTGCCGTCGGGGCGGAGCTCCACCACCCGGCCTTTGGTCCCGTTCGTTAGGCGGACCCGGACCCCTACGGCAACGGCCCCGCCGGTCCCGACCGGAGCCGGCTCTTCCTCATCCGCGGCAAGCTCCGAGGACACGTCGCGCACCGCCGACTCGAGCGTCCGCCGCGCGGTCCGCGCCGCCTCGGCGTCCGCTCCGCCTTGCGCGAGGCGAATCGCCTCCTCGACCTGCTCGCGGGCACGGAGGAGATGCTCTTTGGCGCTCCGCTTCCCGGCCCGCTCCGCGTCACGCTCGCGGCGGGAGATCTCCGTCTCGCGGGCGCCGAGGTCGGCGTCGTGAACCGCGGCCCGGGCCTCGCGGTTCTCGATCAGCTCGGCTCGGGCTTCGAGCGCGGCGGCCCGGCTTTCCACGACGCGCTCGCGGGCTTCCGCGGCCGCGAGCATCTGTTCCAGCGCGCGCTCCCGCTCCGGCAGCTCCGCCTCGGCGCGGGCGAGCACGGCCGGGTCGATGCCTAACCGCCGCGCGATGGCCAGACCGTAGGACCGCCCGGGGACACCCTGGAGGAACTCGAACGTCGGCGCAACGGTGTCGACGTCGAAGCGGAGCGATCCGTTGACGACGCCGGGGACCTCGGCAGCGAGCAGCTTGAGCGCGCCCAGGTGGGTAGTCGCGACGGTGCGGGTGCCCCGCTCGGTGAGCGCGCGGAGGACCGCGCCGGCCAGGGCGGCGCCTTCCGCGGGATCGGTGCCGCTCCCCATCTCGTCGATCAGGACCAGGCTCGCGGCATCCGCGCCGTCGAGCACCCGGCGCATCACGGAGAGGTGCGCGCTGAAGGTCGAGAGATCCGCGGCCAGCGACTGGTGGTCGCCGATGTCGGCGAAGGCGGCGCGGAAGACGGGGAGCCGGCTCTCAGCGCCTAACGGCGGCACCAGGCCGGCCTGCACCATCAGGACCGCGAGCCCGATCGTCTTGAGGAGCACGGTCTTGCCGCCGGCGTTGGGGCCGCTCACGACCAGCGTCCGCTCGGCTCGGGTCAGCGCGAGATCGAACGGAACGACCGGCACCCCGCGGGCGATCAAGAGCGGATGCCGGGCGCGGCGCAGCACCAGCTCGCCTTCGCCCTCGCTCAGGGCCGGGGCGTGGCCACCGACCTGGCGGGCGTACTTCGCCCGCGCGAGCAGCTCGTCGGCGGCGACACACATGTCGTGGGCCGCGCGAATCTTGCTCAGCTCGGGGCGAGCCAGCTCGGTGAGATCGCGGAGCACGCGGAGCGCTTCGCGCTCGGCTTCAGCGATCGCAGTTCGCAGCGCGTTCCCCAGCTCGACTGCGCCGCTCGGCTCGATGAAGAGCGTGCCGTGCGTCGCCGACTCGTCGTGAATGATCCCGTCGGGCCGGCTCCGCGAGTCGCGCCGGACCGGGATCACGTAGCGGTCGCCTCGAACCGTCACCTGCGCGCCTCCCGGCACGGTCTGCGGATCGAGAGAGCGGAGCAGCGTGTCGAGCTTCTTGAGCAGCCGCTCCCGCGCCGTGTGAATCTCGCGGCGGGCTTCGAACAGGCGAGGGCTCGCGGTGTCGAGGAGCTCGCCCTCGTCGTTGACCGCCGCCGTGAGGCGCCGCTCGAGCTCGCGCGGAGGGAGCTCGACCAGGAGGGCCGCCGCGGCGTCGAGCTCGGCCGCCAGCCGCTCGAGCTCGGCCCGGACCACCCGGGCGGCTTGCAGCGTGCGCTTGATCGGGGTCAGCTCCGCGGACGCGAGCACACTGCCGCCGACCCGGAGCCGGGCCAGCTCGTCGCGGAGCGAAGGAACCGGGGGGACCTCGATCGCCTCGCCCCGATCGAGCAGGGCCAGCGTCTGCCTAACGGCTTCGAGCTCGGTCCGGATCCAGCCCGGGTCGGTCGACGGGCGGCGAGCCAGGAGCCGCTCGCGCGCCACCGGGCCGGCCGCATGGCCGGCTACGACTTCGAGCGCCGCGCCGAACTCGAGCGCCTCGGTGGCGTGATCGACAAAGGCCGGGGAGAAAGGAGACGGGGTGCCGGCGCCTTCTTGCGCCTGCACCCCGTCAGCCTCACCGTCCGTGGCGAGTGCGGTCATCCCTCGAGCCACTCCCTGTGGTTCATCGCTCGAGGCCTGCAAGGTTCTGCCATCAGTTGCGTCACGAAACTCCTGGTCCAAAGTCAAATCGGCCGGGAAGTCATTCTCGAGCTCGGGGAATCCGGGGACCCCGACGAGTGTACCTAACAGCCGCGTTCAATTTCTTTTTGCGCTTCTCGCTCGGCTTTTCGAATGTCGATGGTTGCGAAGGTCCGACGAGATCCCAGCCGTCTCCCACTTCTTCTTGAACCGCCTCAATGCCCGCTCGAAGCTTTCATCACCGTGAACGACGATCTCCGACATTCGCGAACCCGCTCCTCTGACGCCCTCATCGGAGGCACAAGTGTTTGGAGTTGTTCAATTTAGGGGTGAATTCCAGGAGGGTCAACTGCGTTCGCGAGACAAATTCTGAGTCGATGATCCCGAGAACGCGACCGCGGGCGACTAATCGGCCCGGCCGAGCCCAGGTGAAGCGGAGCAGGAACACTCGCAGACGCTCGGGATGACAGGATTGGGCCACACCAAGGGGTCATCCGGAAACGATTCCACTCCGCCGCGGCCGGAGTCAAACTTCGCTGACGCTCGGCCTATCCCGGTGGCCAGCTCATTCTTCGTCCCCCCAGCACATGGACGTGCAGGTGAAACACCGACTGGCCGGCGTCCGGTCCCGAGTTGCAGACCAGCCGATACCCACCTTCGATGAGGCCGAGCTGCTTGGCGACCTGGACAGCCAGGCGCATTGTCCTCCCCAGCGCCAGCTCGCCCGCGTCGGAATCGGTTTCGGTGGCGCTCGCAATGTGCTCCCGTGGGATCACCAGCGCATGGCTCGGCGCCTGGGGGTTGAGGTCCCGAAACGCGACCGCGTGCTCCGATTGCGCCAGGAGCGTCGCCGGGATCGCCCCGGCAGCAATGCGACAGAAGATGCAATCAGTCATGCACACCCCTCGCGCGATGGTGAGCGACGAGCGAGACCGCGGCGATCGCCGCCGTCTCGAACCGTAAAGTAAGGGCGGTCAGCCGGACCGGAATGAAGCGCCGCTCGATCAGGAGCGATCTCTCGTCGGCGGTAAAGCCGCCCTCCGGACCAACCGCAATTGCGATCCCAGCCGGTGCCGCCGGCGACGGGCTTCCCTCGCCCGCATAGTCGGCGAGCCAGCGCACTGGAACGGCAAGCGCCCCGAGCGCCGTCGCGAGCGACCGAGGTGACGCGATCCGCGGCGCCCACGCCCCGCCGCACTGTTTGAGCGCCTCGAGGGCGCGCCGCTCCAGCTTGAGCACGTGGTCGGGACGGAGCCGAGTCGACACCTGCACCGCGCGCTCCGTCTCGAGCGGCACGATCTCGGTGACCCCGAGCTCGGTCGCTTTTTCCACCAGCCAGGTGAATCGCTCCCGATCGCCGCTGCCGACGAGCAGGACGATTGCCGGGCTCGGTGGCACCCGAACCACCGACTCGACCACGACCTGCCCCTCCCGCTTGCCGAGCGTGACCCGCCCCGTTCCAATCCGGCCGCGACCGTCGATCAGCTCCACCTCTTCGTCGTCGCCGATCCGCCGGACCCGCGCGTGGTGGGCTTCCTCCTCGCTGAGCTCGACGGCCGCGGGTGGCTCGTCGGGGAGCCGGTCGACGAGGAGCCGAATCACGCGGGCCGGCCCGCGACCGCCCACCAATCCGCGTCCACCACGTCATCGATGACCGTGTATCCGTGCCGGTCGAGCGCGGTCCGGAAGGTCGCCGCCTCCGGCGTTTCCATCCCGGCGAAGATCGCGAGCCCGCCCGGTGCGAGGGCGGCGCGGATCGGCTCGAGCAATGTGAGGTTGACCACCCGGAGAATATTGGAGAGGACGACATCCGCGGGGCCTGCGAGCGGGGCGAGCACGGCGGCGTCGCCGATGACGAAGCGGACTCGGTCGGCGAGCCCGTTACGGGCCGCGTTCTGCTCGGCGATGACGAGCGTATCCTCGTCGATCTCAATGCCTAACGCCGACCTTGCACCGAGCCGCACCGCGGCCATGGCCAGGATGCCGCTGCCGCTCCCCAGATCGAGGACCCGGGCGCCGGCAGGCATCAACCGGTCGAGCAACGCGAGCGCGGCGCGAGTCGAGCCATGCTCGCCGGTGCCGAACGCCGTTTCGGGATCGATGACGATGGTGAAGGGATCCGCCGGGGCCGAAATCCACGACGGCGTGATGGTGAGCCGGCCGACCCGCCGCGGGCCCAGGCCGCGCTTCCATTCGCTCGACCAGTCGACGTCGGGCACCGCCACGACTTGCGCCAGAGCGGAGCGGCACTCGGCGGAGACTCCCGAGGCGAGCGCTTCCGCGGCGGCGCGATCGGTGAAGAAGCCGACGACCACGCCGTCCGGCCGCTCCTCGACCGCTTGGCCCGTCTCGCGGACGAGCCACCACGCGACGCGCTCACGATCGGCTCCGGCCCCCCGGACCTCGAGGGCCCACCAGATCATGCGCCGAGCGCTTCCTTGAGGCGGGACCAGAAGCTGCCCGGCTCGCGGGGACGCTCACCCTCGATCTTGGCCAGCTCCTCGAAGGCGCGCCGCTGCGCTTCGTTCAGATTCTCCGGTGTCCACAGCGAGACCCGGACGTGAAGATCGCCGTGGCCCGCCTGGCCGAGGCGCGGCAACCCTTTGGCCTTGAGGCGGAGGACGGTGCCGGATTGAACCCCGCCGGGGACTTTAACGCTCTCGTCTCCAT
Source organism: Gemmatimonadota bacterium (assembly GCA_039933355.1). Taxonomy (GTDB): domain Bacteria; phylum Gemmatimonadota; class Gemmatimonadetes; order Gemmatimonadales; family GWC2-71-9; genus SHZU01. The sequence continues at coordinate 6,661 of JBDTOH010000157.1, forward strand.
AGGGCGTGGGCACGATCACGGTCGCGCCTAACGCCGCCTGCGCGAACGACAGCGACAGGTCGTACGCCAGATCGTCGCCGTTCCGCTGGAAGCGCTCGTCCTCTTTGACCTCGATCATGACCAGGAGATCGCCGGGCGGGCCGTTCCTCGGGCCCGCACTGCCCTGCCCGCGGAGCGTGATGTAGTTGTTGCTGGACACGCCGGGGGGAATCTCGACCTGGACGCTGCGATCGCCCTTGGTCCGCCCCTCACCGCGGCACACCTCGCACGGCTGGGTGATGACGGAGCCTTCGCCCTTGCAGGTCGGACACGGCGCGACCGATACGAACTGGCCGAAAACGCTTCGGGTCGCGCGGCGGACTTCGCCGTTTCCGCCGCAGGTGGTGCACGGCTTCGGCCGGGAGCCTTTTGACCCACCGGTGCCGCCGCAACCGGCGCAGGTGAGTTGGGTCTTGAGCTTGAGGGTCCGCTTGGAGCCGGTCGCGACCTCCTGCATGGTCAGGCGGACCGTCACCCGCAGATCCTGGCCGCGACGCGACTCGCCCTGGCTCCGACCTCCTCCGCCAAAGAAGGCATCGAACCCGCCAAAGTCGCGCATGAAGATGTTGAGCGCTTCTGTCAGATCGACATGTTGGTAGCCGGGCCCGGCGCCACTCCCGCCCAGGCCGGCCTTGCCGTAGCGATCGTACGCCGCCCGCTTGTTGCCGTCTCGGAGCACCTCGTACGCTTCGGTGATCTCCTTGAACTTGGCCTCGGCCCCGGGCGCGGCGTTCTTGTCCGGGTGGAATTCCATCGCGAGCTTCCGGTACGCTCTCTTGATTTCCTCCTCGGAAGCGTCCCGTTCCACCATCAACAGCTCATAGTATTCGGTCACGACAGAAGTCCCTCGACCAGTCGACTGGTGTGCTCGACGAGCCCGATGATTTTATCGTATGGCATGCGCGTTGGCCCGATCACGCCGACCACTCCGGTCAATCCGCCGCGGCGATAGGGTGACGTCACCAGAGTGAATTCCGCGAGACGAGGGTCTGCATTCTCTGTGCCGATCGTAATCGTGAGCCCTCGGCGGCGGTGCTGCTCGAAGGCCGTGCGGAGCAAATCGCGCCGCTCGGTCAATGTCAGCAGCTCACGAATCCGGTCGTTGGACGCGAACTCGGGCTGATCGGCGAGCGGCTGAGCGCTGCCGAGCACGACGCCGTCCTGGCCCGGATCGAGGTCGAACAGATCCTCGCCCTGGGCTACGAACACGTTGAGGAGCGCAGTCCCGGCGCCAGTGCCGTCCGCGTCGCGGAGCCGGTCGCCGATCGTGCTCCGGATCTTGGCCAACGTTAGGCCTGCGAGTCGCTGGTTCAGGATCCGGCCGACCCGCTCGACGATCTCGGACTCGATCACGCCGGGGACCTCGATGAAAATCGTCCGGACTCCGCCGCTGTGGAGCGAGAGCACGACCAGCAACCGCTCGGAGCTGACCCGGATCAGCTCGACCCTCTCGAGCACTGCCGCATCGAGCGCCGGGGCCACCGCCACCCCGAGCTCCTGCGTCAGCACACCGAGCACGAGGGCCGCGCGGCGGAGAATTTGCTCGATCGCATTGCCCGATTCGATCAGCTCGGTCGCCAACCGTTCCTGCTCGTGCTCGCTCGGGGGAGCATGGCCGGGAAGGTTATTGACGTAGATACGGTAGCCGAGATCGGTCGGAATCCGGCCCCCGGACGTATGGGCGTGGTAGACAAAACCGCGAGTCTCGAGCTCGCTCATTGTGTTCCGGATCGACGCCGGAGAGATCCCCAGCTTCGAGCGCTTGGCGACAGCCTGACTGCCGGCCGGTTCCGCCGTCTCGATGTAGAGCTGGATGATCGCTTCCAAGACCCGAGTCTCGCGCTCGGAGAGGTCTTCAAGTTCCGGCATGGCTATAATTTACGCCCTTCGAACACCAGCCACCAGCGCGTCGAGCCGGAGCCATCCCTCGACCGAGAGCCGGACCCGGCCGCCGGCTACGCTGGCCCAGCCAGCGGCCACCCACTCGGAGACTTGCAGGCCCGGGATATCCGCGACCGGCACGCCGTCCAGAGTCCGGAGGCCGAGGTACAGATCCTCGAGTGCGACCTGAGCCGGGCTCAAAGCCTCGGAGTCTGCCAGCGGCTGACGTCCCGCCACGACGGCAGTCCGGTACGCCTCCCATTCCCGGATGTTCCAACGTCGTAGAGCCCCCGACCCGCTGTGAGCCGAGGGCCCGAACCCCTGATAAGGCCGCCGGCGCCAATACGCGCTGTTGTGGCGGGACCGGCGGCCCGCGACGGAGAAGTTGGACACCTCGTAGTGCTCGAATCCGTGCCGCGCCATCGTCTCGTGCGCCTCCAGAAACTCGTCGGCGGCCGGGCCTTCCTCGGCGGGCACGGCCTCGCCCCGTTCGGTCCACCGCCCGAGCGCGGTGTGGGGCTCGACCGTGAGGCCGTAGAGCGAGAGGTGAGCGGGCTCGAGCGAGAGCGCCCGCTCCACATCGCGCGACCAGTCCCTCCCTAACGACCGCGGCAGGGCAAAGATCAGGTCGAGCGAGACGTTGTCGATCCCGGCGGCGCGGAGCACGGGCACCGCCGCCTCGATCTCCGCCGCGCCGTGCTCGCGATGCATCCACCGAAGCACCGCGAGGTCGAACGACTGAACGCCGAGCGAGACCCGGTTGACGCCGGCGAGCCGCCACGCCGCCGCGCGCGCCGCCGTGACGTCCTCTGGGTTGGCCTCGAGCGTGATCTCGGCGTCCGGGGACAACGGCCGGTCGTGCCGGACTCGCTCGAGAAGGGCCGAGAGATCGGTGGGATCCAGCCGCGACGGCGTGCCGCCTCCGAAATAGACCGTCTCCACCTCTCCGGCTCCCGTCCATACCGGCTCGTCCTGCCGCATCGCCCACTCAGTCAGGACCACCTCGCCATACTCGCGCGACGGCGTGACGCGGCGAACCGCGATCGCGAAGTCGCAGTAGCTGCAGCGGCGGCCACAGAAAGGAACGTGAAAGTAGAGATGCAGAAACGTTGCTTGGTGAGGGTGGGCCGAAAGCTATCGGGGACAGGCGCGGAAGCGCATTCCCGCTTCTTGCTCCGCGAAGCCGGCGAGCTCGAGGGTGCTCAAGGCCCTCATGATCGTGGCCGGTGGGAGGCCGGTGATGCTCGCGAGCTCGTCCAGATCTCGCGGCTGCTCCAGCAGCGCCTCGACGATCAGCCGGGTGTCGGCGTCGAGCGTCACCGCGGGAGGGCGCGGGCGCGCCGGCCCGAAGTCGAAGGCTTCCTCCGTGCACCGGACTTCGGGGAACTTACACAGGAGATCGAGCGGATCCACGATCGGCGCGGCGCCGTCGCGGATCAGCCGATTGGTGCCGACGCTGGTGGGACTGGTGATGGCGCCGGGTACAGCCATCACGTCGCGGCCCTGTTTCAACCCGGCGGCCGCCGTGACCAGCGCGCCCGACCCGGCGGCCGCCTCAACCACCACCGTGACCCGCGCGAGCCCGCTGATGAGCCGGTTGCGGCGCGAAAAGCTGCCGGCGGTCGGCCGCTCGCCCGGGGGGAACTCCGTCAGCAGGAGGCCGTGCTCGCGCATTCGGGTATAGAGCGCCCGATTAGCCGCCGGATAGATGACGCCGATCCCGTTACCTAACACGCCGATCGAGGTCCCGCCGGCGTCGAGGGCGGCAGAGTGAGCGACGGCATCGAGGCCGCGCGCCATACCACTGACGACGACCAGGCCGGCTCGGGCGGCGGCCCCCGCTACAGCTCGGGCGGCCAGGGCCCCGTACGACGAATGATCGCGGCTTCCGACGATGGCGACCGCGGGCCGCTCGAGCAGGTCGAGCTGCCCGGCCGCAAACAGCACTGCCGGAGGGTCCGGAATGGTGAGCAGCGCCGCCGGGAACGCGAGCTCGCTGGGAAGCAGCACGGTCACCCCCTCGCGCTCGGCAGCCGCGAGGATCTTGCCGGTGTCCTCCGCTTTCGCCTCGGCGACCGCGGTCGCCGCGGGGCGATTCATGGT
>JBDTOH010000158.1:0-10670 GCA_039933355.1 Gemmatimonadota bacterium
GTCGATCGGGGTCTCGCTCCCGTCTCGTGCGATGAGAATCGTATCGTCGGCCAGCGCGACGATCTGGTTTTCCCGGAGGGCGAGGGCGACCGGGCTGTCGGCCGGCTGCCGGGTCTCCGCACTGACAATTCGAAAGATCCTCGCGAGCGGCTGCCCGAGCGCCTCGAGCTCGGGCCACCCGGTCAAGGCTTCCGCGACGCCGTTGACGAATGTCACTCGTCCTTCGGTATCGGTCGCCACCACGCCGTCGCCGATGCTGCCAAGCGTGGTCTTCAGCCACTCGGTTTGGTGCTTGAGCGTGTCCTCGGCGTCCCGGCGGTCCGTGATATCCCGAAAGCTCCAGACCCTGCCGATGTTCTCCTCATTGACGAACTGGATCCGGGAAAATCGCTCGAACACCCGACCGTCCGCGAGCTCCAGCAGATCGTAGCTCTCCGCCGGCGACGTCGCGTAGAGCGCATCGACCCGGGCAACGAAGGCTTCGGGATCCTCGAACTTGCCCGAGATGACGCGAAGAAGATCCCGGTGATCCGAACCGTCGAGCGATTCGCCGGCGAGGTGCCACATGTCCACAAACTTTTCATTGAACCCGGTCACCATCCCGGCGCTGTCCGTGACCACGATCCCGTCCGTGGCGGATTCGAGCGTAGCCCGCAGCATCGCGACGGAGCGGGCCAGCTCGCGGGTCTTCAGCTCCAACGCCTCCTTTGCGAGGATCAGCTCCTCCTCGGCACGCTGCCGGGCGAGGCCGATGGCGACGGCGTTCTGCAACGCTACGTCACGGAGAAGCTGCTCTTCGTCATCGCGGGGTCCCATCAACCGGCTCCGATGATCTCGGCGGCGAGCGAGGTGCCGACCACCCGCGCCCGGATCTTCGCAAAGGCCGCATCCCGGGTCGTGGTGGTGTCGTCGCAGAACGGAGAAAAGCCGCAGTCATCGGTCGTGCCCATCCGCCCCACCGGAATGTACTCGGCGGCTTCGAGGACCCGGTCGCGGATCTCTTCGGGGGTTTCGATGACCGGGTCGATCGGAGCCACGACTCCGACGAACACGCGCTGATCGCTCTTCATGTGCGCGCGGATGATCTTGAGAACTCGGGGGCGGTCGCGCTCGCCGGCAAGGGCGATGTAGAAGCGGCCGGCTTTGAGCTCAAACAGGCCGGGTAAGAGCTCGGCGTAGTCGATATCGGCGCTGTGGGTCGAGTCGCGATCGCTGCCAGGGCAGGTGTGCACGCCGATGCGCTGGCGCTCTTCGGCCGAGAAGCGCGACAACGCGAGATTGTTCAAGTCGATGAAGCTGTGGAGCAGATGCCCTGAGGGGTCGATCTTGACGGCGAGACGCCCCTCCGTGAAATCGATCTGCACGGCATGGGCGCCTTTTTGCAGGCACCTCCGAACCTCGGCCTCGTGCTCGTTCAGCAAATCATCGATGAACTCCTCACGAGAATAGCCGGGGACCTCTTCCGGCGGATACATCAGGCTCAATGCGGATGGTGAGATGACTGCCTGCTTCACCGGCACGCGGGCGTAGCGCATGGCGAGATCGAGATAGCTGTCCGCGTGGCGCTGGTAGCGGAACGGACCGGCGGTCAACCGCGGCATCCTGCGGGTGTGACCGGCGGCAAAGGGGATCATGAAGCCATCCGGGGCCGCGTTCGGCATCCCGTGCACGCAATAGGTCCAGAAGTTGTGGTACTTCCGCTGCTCGCCGTCCGTGATCACTGGCGAGCCGGTCGCCTCAAAGCGCTCGATGGTATCGCGGACCGCCTCCTCGTAGAGCGGCTCCAACGCCGGGTCGTTCCAGTCCTGCTTGGCGACGGCATCGATCAACCACAAGGGTCGGGGAATGCTACCGATCGGCTCGGTTGGGATGGGCATTGAGGTGCCTCGATTCACCGGACAAGTGCCATCGGCGCGGTCCCGGTACCCAAGCTGACCGGCATGCGAACAATGACCCATTGAAGTTTGGAGCCGGGAACCCGTCCGGTCAACAGACTCGAGCGGCTGTGGCCACGAGGTTGCCACCGGTGAGAGCACACCTCCAGGCGCCGGTGGTCAGTCCTCAACTTGGGGCCGCCCCCGGCCGATACTCCTGACGTGCCGCGGGGGCTCGTGCCCCAGTGCGTCCATAACCGGGATTCTGCAATGTCGATCGGACCTCAGGCGGGCCAGTTCTGGCATTTCGCTCCAGGCATGAGCACGCTGGGCGCGCTCGAGCCCCACTACGCCGCCCGGCTCGTCGCGCTCTCAGTGTTCACGGCCATCTTTGCCTCGTTTGCGGCCTTGGCGGTCGTCAGCCGGGTGACGGCTTCGCGCCGGGGCACCGGCCGTGCGATCTGGCTCGGCGTTGGTGGCACCGCGATGGGCCTCGGCATCTGGGCGATGCACTTCATTGCGATGCTTGCCTTTTCACTCCCGGTGCCGGTGAGGTACAACCTCGGCATCACGATCGCCTCAATGATCCCGGCAATCGCCGGTAGCACGGTCGCACTCTGGGCGATGAGCCGTGAATCGATCGACCGCGCGCGGCTTCATGCCGGCGGTCTGCTCATGGCGGTCGGGATCGGGACGATGCACTACACCGGTATGGAGGGCATGCAGGGTGGGATGCACATGCTGTATCGCCCGGTCATGTTCGTACTCTCCATAGTGGTGGCGTATGTGATGGCCACGCTTGCCCTCCACGTCCGATTCGTGCTCCGGGCCTGGCGCGGCTCCGGCCGCGCGGCGGGCGTAGCGAGCGCGGTGTTCATGGGGCTGGCCGTGGCGACGATGCACTACACGGCGATGGCCGCAGCCGTGTTCCTCCCCGGCTCTCACGGTCCCTCGAGCGGCTCGACCATGGCTCCCGGACTACTCGCGGCATTCATCGCCGTCGCCGTCATCGTCCTCCTCGGCATCACATTGGTTGGAACGCTCGTCGATCGGCGGCTGGGCGATGCCGCCGACTCCCTCCAGGAAACCGCCAACTTACACAGCGCGGTTCTTCAGAACATGGCGGACGGCGTGGTCACATTCGACCAGGGCGGCAGCGTTTGGTCGGTGAACGAGGCGTTCGAACGGATGTTCGGCTACGCGAGGGGCGCCGTGGTCGGTCGTCCTCTGGCGACGCTCATCCCTGCCTTGGGGGATAGAACCGGCGAGCGGCCTACTGCATCAGCGGGTTCAATCGGCCTGCTCGAGCAGGTCGAAGGCCGGCGCATCGACGGCTCGATGTTTCCGCTCGAGCTCGTGTTGAGCGAGGTCACGGTCAAGAACCGGCAGCTCGTGAGCGCCGTCGTCCGGGATGTCGCCGAGCGCCGGGCGGCCGAGCGGGCGGCAGCCCAATATCTGGCCCAGCTCGAGGAGACGCACCGCCAGCTCGCGGTCCAGGCAGACGAGCTGGCGATCGCCAAGGACCGGGCGGAGGCGGCGGCCGCCGCCAAGAGCGAATTCCTCGCCGCGATGAGCCACGAGATCCGGACCCCGATGAATGGTGTCCTCGGCATGGCGCAGCTCGTCCTCGACAGTCCGTTGTCGGACGACCAAGCCGATCAGATGCGGACGCTCTACTCGTCGGGCATCGGGCTCTTGACCATCATCAACGACATCCTCGATTTCTCGAAGATCGAGGCCGGTAAGCTCCAGATCGAGCCGGTGCCGTTCGATCTCCAGACCGCCGTCGCCGAGGTCTGCGATCTGCTGGCGGCCACGGCCGAGCAGAAGGGGATCGAGCTCATGATGCGATTCGGTCAGGACGCTCCCCGCCATCTCATCGGCGACCCGGGCCGGGTCCGTCAAGTCCTGCTCAATCTCGCGTCGAACGCGCTCAAGTTTACGGAGACCGGCCATGTTCTGATCGAGGTGGACGGCCGCGAAGAGGGCGACTACGCGGCGCTCCGCCTCACGATCCAGGACACCGGGATCGGGATCTCGGAGAGCGCTCAGGCCAAGCTCTTTCAGTCGTTCACGCAGGCGGACCTGTCGACGACCCGAAAGTACGGCGGCACCGGCCTCGGTCTGGTCATCTCCAAGCGCCTCGTGGAGCTGATGGGCGGGGAGATCGGGATGACCAGCACGGTCGGGGAGGGCTCCACGTTCTGGTTCACTCTCAGGATGGCGCAAGCGGCGGCGCCGATCACGGCGCCGGCGCCCGCGGACCTGGGCGGCGTCCGGGTTCTCGTCGTGGACGACAACGAGGTCAATCGCCGAGTGTTAGGCGAGCAACTGCGTCGCTGGGGTATGGTGGTGGATACCGCCGAAGGCCCCGCCGATGCGCTGATCCGGCTTCGGGCGGCCGGAACCGGCGGGCAACCGTTCCGGGCGGCGATTCTCGACTTCTGCATGCCCGAGATGCACGGACTGGATCTGGGCCGTGCGGTGCTCGCCGACGGATCGATTCCGAAGCTCGGTCTCGTGCTGCTCACCTCGGCGGGCCAGCGGGGTGACGCCGCACGCGCAGCCGAGATCGGCTTTGCGGCCTATCTGATGAAGCCGGCCAGTCCCGATGCGCTCCGGCGGGCGCTCGCGACTGCGTTAGGCACGCCCGGGATTCCCTCCATTGGGCCGGGCCCGCAGCCCGCAGCCCGGCCGGCGCGGGCCGGTGGGGCCCGGCGGATCCTTCTGGCGGAGGACAACGTCGTGAACCAGAAGGTCGCAGTGCGGATGCTCGAGCGATTGGGTTGCCAGGTCGACGTCGCGGCGAACGGATTGGAAGCCGTGGCGCTCTGGCGGAAGCTGCCCTACGACCTCGTGTTCATGGATTGCCAGATGCCGGAGATGGACGGGTTCGACGCGGTGCGGGCCATTCGGAGAGCGGAAGGCCCGGACCGGCGGCGCACGCCAGTCGTTGCGCTGACCGCCAACGCGATGGCGGAGGACCGGGATCGCTGCCTCGCCGCCGGCATGGACGACTACGTCGCGAAGCCGGTCAGGGTGGAGGACCTCAATACGGTGCTGAATCGGTTCGGCATCCCCGTCGATGCGGCGTCTCCCGCGGCGTGAGCGCCCCGTGCGAGCGAGCAGGACCAACCGCGGGCCGACTGAAGAGGCGGCGTCCGGCGGTCAACCCGGCGGTCTTCCCGCACCGCCGGATTCCCACCAAACCCGTCTGAACCAGGAATACCTCGTTAGGTTTGTCTCGGGAACGGTCACTTCGAAAGCAAAATGGCGTTGGCAGGAAGCGGGTCAACGATGATCGGTTCAGCTGCGCCGTCCGAGTACGACAGGGCGGACGACCTCAAGCGCCATCTCACGGCCACCGGGAAGGGCGTTGGGGCAGGCCATTTGCTGTGCGCGGCGATCGTCACCGGCGTGCTCGCCGGGCAGGTCGATTCCGCCGGCCTGATCGTTTGGATGACGGCCGTGATCGCATCGATCGCGGTTCGGACGATCCTGCTGCGACGGCCGGGCTCGTCGTTCAACGCTCTCCGCCTCGCGGCGATTGTGAACGCAGCTGCGTGGGGCTTCGGACTCCTCGCGCTCTCAGGGCAGCTCGAGCTATCACGCCTGCTGCTCGTGATGGTGATCTTCGCCGGATTGGTGGCGGCCGGCGCCACGACACTAGCTGCCGACGCGGTCTCCTTTCGCTGCTACATCGTGCTCATGCTCGCGCCGCTGGAGGTGGCCTTGTTCCGGCAAGGCTTGAGCCCGGTTCCCGCCGGTGCGGCCACGATCGTTCCGTTGTTCGCCCTCATTGTCCTCCAGATCCACCGAGTTGCTCGCGGCCAGATCCTTGCGCGTTTCGATGCCGAGCGTCAAGCCTCGAGGCAACGGGAGTTTCTCTCCGCCTTACTCGAGAGCGCCCCAACCGCCATCGTCACGGTCGATGTGGATGACACCGTTCTCTCGGTCAATCCCAGCTTCGAGACGCTATTCGGCTACCGGCCCGAGGAGGTCATGGGGCATGCGCTCAATTCGCTCATCGTTCCGGACTCCGGTCGGTCCGGTGCGGCTTCCCTGACCGAGCGGGTCGTGTCGGGCGAGTCGATCGTGGCGGAAGCGGAACGAGTTCGGCGCGATGGAACGAAGGTCACCGTGAGAATCTCGGCGGCTCGTGCGAAAGGCGCGGCCGCCGGGACCGTCTTCGTCCTCTACGACGACATCACGTCGGTGCGAGCGGCGGAATCCAAGGCGCGACGAGCGCTCGAAGAGGCGCGAACGATTGCGGAGGAGGGGGCGAGGGCCAAGAGCGACTTTCTCGCGAACATGAGTCACGAGATTCGGACCCCGATGAACGGTGTGCTCGGCATGGCTGGGCTCCTGCTCGATTCCGAGCTCGACGCCGAGCAGCGGGAGTTCGCGGGAACCATTCTCCGATCGGGTGAATCCCTCCTCGCGATCATCAACGACATTCTCGACTTCTCGAAGATAGAAGCGGGCAAGCTCGTGATCGAGCCGCTGTCATTCGATCTCCGAGTTGCGATCGAGGATGTCGTCGATCTAGTGGCGCCCCGGGCGGAGGAAAAGGGTCTCACGCTCGGGCTCAGGTATGAACCCGGCCTTCCAACCCGGTTCGTCGCCGACGCGGGGCGGATTCGCCAAGTGGTGCTCAACCTGGTGGGGAACGCCATCAAGTTCACCGATCGAGGCCATGTCCTGATCGGTGTCGCGCGAGCGGCCGGCTCCGCCCGCGGTACCGTCGTTCGGATCTCGATCGAGGACTCCGGGATCGGCTTGAGTCTTGAGGTCCAAGCCCGCCTGTTTCAGAAATTCTCCCAAGCCGATGCTTCGACCACCCGAAAGTACGGTGGGACCGGATTGGGGCTCGCGATCTCCCGGCAGCTCGCCGAGGCCATGGGCGGTTCAGTCGGTGTCGACAGCCAGCCGGGTCATGGGTCGACCTTCTGGTTCGAGCTTCCGCTGCCTCTCGATCTGGCTGAGCCGCCGTTGGCTCCCGCGCCGGTCGAGCTCGCGGGCGTCCGCGCTCTCGTCGTGGACGATATGGAAGTCAACCGCCGGGTCTTGTCGGAACAATTGAGCCATTGGGGGATGGTCCCGACGGTGGTCCCTTCTGCCGAAGCCGGCCTTGAGGCCATCGAGGCTGCGGCCCGCGCGGGTACGCCGTATCGCATCGTCATCGTCGACTACCTGATGGCCGAGATGAATGGGGAAGCGTTCGGCCGGGCGGTCCGGGCCCGGGCCGACGGGTCGGATATTCGGCTGCTGCTCATGACCTCCTGCGGCAACCGGGGCGAGGGAGCCCGGTTCGAGGCTGCCGGCTTCGACGGCTACTTCGTCCGTCCGGTCCGGCAGGCCATTCTCGAGCAAGCGTTAGGCGCCGTTCTGGCCGGTCCGGCCTCGGGGCGCCGGATCGTAACCCGTCACTCGCTCGCCGAAGCGGGGCTGCCGAGGCAGCGTCCGGAGCCGGCCGCCTCGCCGGTGCCGGGAGCGGCGGCTCCGCGACCGGTACGCGTCCTCCTGGCCGAAGACCATATCGTGAATCAGCGGCTGGCCGTGCGGATGCTCGAGCGGCTCGGCTGTCGGGTCGACGTGGCGGCCAACGGGGCGGAGGCGGTCGCGATGACGACGCAGTTCGACTACGACCTGATTCTGATGGACTGCGAGATGCCCGAGCTCGACGGGTTCGAGGCGACCGCGGCGATCCGCAACGGGGCGGGGCGGGGAAGCCGGACGCCCATCATCGCCATGACCGCCAACGCGATGGCGGGTGACCGGGAGAGGTGCCTAACGGCCGGCATGGACGACTATCTGGCGAAGCCGGTCCGGCCGGCGGAGCTGGCGCTCATGGTCGAGCGGTGGCAAGGGACGAGCGCCCATGCCCTCGCCGGCCCGTGATCCGCGGGCCCTCAATCGATATCTTCTCATCCCGAACGCTGTGGCTCGGACACCGGGGTGACGCCTGCGCAACCGGTTTGGCGCAGCGGCAGTAGCAGCGGCGGAACGAAGATCTGCTCAACTGAGCGGTCGGGGGAGGGGTCCCGCACCCGCAGTGCCAAGGTGGTGTGCCAGCGCGACGTGCCGCTTCGTCCCATCCTCTAACGACCCTTTCTCCCGTGGGCTTGGAGTGACGATGATGGAGCATCCGGCCCCCTCGGGACGCCCCCCAGAGAACCCGATCGAATGGCATGGGGACGCCCGGCCGCCGTATCCCCTCGACGCTCCGGACCTTGCGGCGCAGCTCCTGGCCCGTCTCGCGGCAATCGTCGAGTCGTCCGATGACGCCATTATCAGCAAGAGCCTCGACGGCGTCATCACCACGTGGAATGGGGGGGCGGAGCGGCTGTTCGGCTATACCGCGGCGGAAGCGATCGGCCGCTCCGTCACGATGCTCATCCCGGACGGCTTCCTCAATGAGGAGCCCGACATTCTGGCGCGGCTCCGCCGCGGAGAGCGGATCGATCACTATGAGACCATCCGCCGCCGCAAAGATGGGACGCTGCTCAACATCTCGCTGACCGTTTCTCCGATCATCGATCAGCGAGGCATCGTGGTCGGCGCCTCGAAGACGGCGCGTGACATCACGGCGCGCAAAGAGGCGGAGACCGCGCTCCGCAACGCCGAGCTGGAGCTGCGGGAGGCCGACCGCCGAAAGGACGAGTTCCTGGCGACGCTGGCCCACGAGCTGCGCAACCCGCTCGCTCCGATCCGGAACGGCCTGCAGGTGATGAAGCTCGCCGCGAACAACGGCGCCGCGATCGAGCAAGCTCGCGCGATGATGGAGCGGCAGGTGACCCAGCTCGTCCGGCTGGTCGATGACCTGCTCGACATCAGCCGGATCAGTCGCGGCAAGATCGAGCTGCGCAGGCAGCGGGTGGACTTAGCAGGCGTGCTTCGGAGCGCGGTCGAAACCAGCCGTCCGCTGATCGAGGCCGGTGGCCACAACCTGTCGATTACCGTCTCACCGCGGCCGATCAGCGTGGACGCAGATCATACCCGGCTAGCCCAGGTCTTCGCGAACTTGCTCAACAACGCGGCCAAGTACACCAAGCCGGGCGGCCGGATCGCTCTGGCGGTGAGCCGAGCCGGTGACGAAGCCACTGTGACCGTGCAGGATACCGGAGTTGGAATTCCCGCCCACATCGTGCCGAAGCTGTTCGCGATGTTCATGCAGGTCGATCCGTCGCTGGAGCGCTCGCAGGGTGGTCTGGGCATCGGTCTCGCGTTGGCCAAGGTGCTGGTCGAATTGCACAACGGTCGGATCGATGCCAAGAGCGGCGGCGCCGGAAGGGGGAGTGAGTTCACAGTCAGACTGCCGGCTCTGCCGGAGGTGGACGAGGAGGACCAAGGCGGGGCCGGCAACCGGCCGGAAGCGGTGAGCGGGCGATGCCGCGTGCTCGTGGTCGACGACAACGAGGATTCGGCGACGAGCTTGGCGATGGTGCTGCAGCTCATGGGGAACGAGACCGCAGTCGCCTATGACGGGCTCCGCGCGCTGGAAGTAGGAGCTGCGTTCTGCCCGCATCTGGTCTTCCTCGATCTCGGGATGCCCAGGCTCAATGGCTACGACGCGTGTCGCCGAATCCGGGAGGAACCTTGGGGAAAGGACGCGGTGGTCGTGGCCCTGACGGGATGGGGCCAGGAGCACGACCGCCGCCGCACGGCCGAAGCCGGGTTCGATTCCCACCTCGTCAAGCCGGTGGACCCCGCTGTTCTCGAGAGTCTCGTGGCGGGGCTCCGCCGTCCGCATTCTGCGCGCCCGGCTTCCGATTCAGCCAATTGAGACGGTTCAGCGACCGAACGATTGCCGAGTGGCAACGCTCCGAGACGACTCCGGCCGCGGCCGGTGTGTCGCTTACGTTTTGCCCCGGCTCCCGACAGATTCGGGACAGACCTGAGCTGGCGCGCCTAACCTTTTGACCGGCCCGGCGATCGCTGGCTCCTGTGTCCGAACCTCGCAAGATCTCCCAGCTCACGTGGGTCTACATCAGCGGTGCGGCCTTCGTGGTCACGTTGATCTCGGTGATCCTGCTGATCGCCTTTGCGGGCCGGATCAGCTTCATCCCGAGCTCGCTCTACTTCGTCGTGCTGATCCCGCTCGGCCTCGCATCGGCGGCGTGCCTCGCCGGCGCGCTGCGGTCTCACGCGAAGCTCTCCGGTAAGAAGTCGTACGGGGCCATCGAGCTGGCGGGGCCGGTCGTGGTCTTCGGGCTCGTGGTGCTGGGCGGGCTCTTCCTCGCCAATCCGGTCGCGACGTTTCCGCTCACAGTGCGGGTCTACGGGCCCGGCGGCCCGGCGGATATCGTCCGCAAGGGGACACTGGTCGTGGACCTCGGCGCCGACCGGCGGACCAAGCCGATCGGGGCGGAAGGCGAGGTGGTGTTCGCGGGCATTCCCGCCGCCCTCGTGGGGAAGCCGATCCGGCTCCTGCCCGACGTGCCGGGCTATAAGGCCAGGAGCGACGAGCCGGTCGAGGTCCCCGAGGGTCATACGGTCGAGCTCGAGCTGGCGCGCCGCGAGGCGCTGACCCGGGTCCAGGGCACGGTAATCGACAGCGCCAACCGAACGGTGCCGAACGCGATCCTGAGCTTCGACGGCGGCAGCGCCGTCGCCACGAGCGACTCGTTAGGCAGCTTCAGCGCCCGGATTCCGCAGGAGCCGGGGAAGGTCGTGGCCGTGACCGTGACCTGGAAAGGCCGGCTCGTGTACGACGAGAACATCACGCTCGCGGAAAGCCCACCGCTCAAGATCAGGATCCGGGGAGTCGGTAGGACGGTAGGACGGTAGGACGGT
>JBDTOH010000159.1:0-10609 GCA_039933355.1 Gemmatimonadota bacterium
CGCCGTTCGCGTCGCGGCTCAGGATGACGAGCTGAAGCTGCTGCGCCAGCATCGTCCGGGCAAAACCGCGGAGGCCCGCCTTCTGCGCGTCGCTCAAGCCGGCCGGCGGCGCCGGAACCTTCTCGATCGCCTCCAGCAGAAGATTGGCGTTTCGGATGTTGCCGTAGAGTGCGGCCCATAGGGCGCCGCCGAACGACCCGGGATTGAGCGGGCCCTGGATCAGCTCGGCCACGTTCCGGGGATCCGAGGAGACGTTGAGGTTGAAGCTCTCCCGCCCGAACGCGCCTGTCACCATGACCAGGCCCACCGGCGTGGCGACACCGATCCGCGCGCCGATGACCAAGCCGGTCGCGAGCGAGTTGACGAGCGTGGCGCTCGGGTTGTCGAGCTGGTCGAGCCCGGGGTTGTTGAGGTCGCCGACGTCGAGACTGTTGCAGCCGCCGGCAACGAGCGCGGCTGCGCCCACCAGCAGCAATCGATTTATCGTAGCACGCATATCAGAATCCGAGGTCGATGGTGAAGTAGAAGGAGCGGCTCGGCGGATACGGAGCCACGTCGATCCCGCGCGCAATCGGCTGGTTGCCGAAGTTGCTGACCTCGGGGTCGAGACCCTTGTAGGGTGACGAGGTGAACAGATTGCGTCCGGAGAATGACAGCCGCCCGGTCCGCGCCCGTCCGAGCCACGAGACCGCACCTTTGGGCAGCTCGTAGCTGACGCTGAGCTCGCGGAGCTTCACGTAGGTCGCCGGCTCCACGTACACCGAGGCGTCGCCGCCGGCCCACGTGCTGATCCGGTTGCCGCCCGCTGCGACGAAGTCCTTCGACACGCCGACGGCGTCATAGAGGAGCTCGGTCAGGTTGAGCGCGCTCCCGCCCTGCGAGTAGTCGAGCAGGCCGTGCAGGGTGAAGCGCCGCCACGACAAGTCGTTGATGAACGACATCTTGAACCGGGGTGTGACGTCGCCGATGACCTTGTCGCTCCCGGCAACCGAGCCCACGATCTGCGTGGCCGACTTGCCTTCCTCGATCTGCCACGCGCCTAACGACGTCCCGAAGCCGCCGGTCTGGAACGGCGGAACCGGGAGGCTCGTGATCACGCTCCGATAGAGCGAGAAGGAGGTGCGGACATACCAGTTGGTCGACTTGTTCTGGACCGGAATGACCCCGAGCGCGAGCTCGACCCCGCGGGTCCTGAGCTCACCACCGTTGAAGATCTCCTGGAGGAACCCGCTCGACGTCGCCAGGTTCCGGGTCAGCAGGAGGTCGGTGATGTTCTTCTGATAGGCCGTCGCCTCGAAGCTGAGCCGGCTGTCCGCCATCTGGCCGTCCAAACCGACTTCGATCTCCTTGGACCGCTCCGCGTGAAGGTTGGGGTTCCCGATGATCCCGATCACGTTGAGACCCGGAATGCCCTGGATGTTGAGGGTCGGGTTGAGCGCGGTGAACCGCTGGCCGTAGAACGGCTCGTTGCCCGCCTGTCCGTACGCTGCCCTGAGCTTGAGGGCGTTGACGAACCCGGTCGAGCTGCTGAGCCGGTACGAGCCCGCCACCTTCGGATAGAGGAACAACTTGCTGGCGTTTGCATTGGTGCTGTTCTGGTCGGCTCGGAGACCGGCCGTCAGCAGCAACTTGTTGTCGAGGAGCAAGACCTCCTCTTGCCCGTAGAATCCGAGCGTGTTGATGAGCGACCGCTGCTCTCGCGCGCGGACCTGGGTGCCGGCGTCGATGTTCGACTGCCCGGCGCTGAGCGTTCGCGCCTCGACCCGCTGGATGTCGAGATCCCGGCGGACGTACTGCGCGCCGAACGACGTGGTGGTCGAGAACCCGCCGCCGCTATAGGTGTGGACGACGTTCGCGTCGAGGTTGAGGTTCAGGTTGTTGCTGTTCGACTTGAGCGAGGTACCCGGCTGGCCGTCGCCCGGCTCGAACTGGAGCTGCGGCGGTGAGAAGATGCTGTTCCTCTGGCTGAAGTAGTCGAGCCCGCCCGAGCCGATCAGCCGGAGCGAGCTCTTCTCGGTGGTCCGCGCGTGGAGCTCGATCTTCGAGCCGGTGATGACCCTCCAGACATCCTCGACGTTCGAGAGCAGCGCCGCCGTCTGGAGCGGGTTCGACGATGCGAACGGATTCACCGGGAAGCTGCCGTCCGCCTGCTGCCTGAGATCCATGAAGCTCGGCGTCGAGCTCAAGGCGATGTAGTAGCTGGTACCGGTGTTGTCGTTGTTGGTGAGGCCGCGGTCGCCCTTGGTGTGCAGCACGTTCGTGGTCAGGCTGGCCGACAGCTTGGATCCGATCTTCTGATCGATGTTGAGGCGAACGGACTGGCGCTGGAAGTAGGTGCTCCGAACGATGCCGGGCTGGTCTTCGACGTTCCCGGAGAGAAAATACTTGGTGTTGTCGGTGCCGCCGGAGACGTCGAGAGAAGTCTGCTCCGCGAGCTGGCGCTGGTCGAGCAGGAACTTCTCGTTGTCGTAGAAGACGCCCGGCTGGAAGTTGAACGCCGCCGCCGTCCCCGCTCCAAACGCCGCGTCCACTTCGGCCGCGGAATTGAACTGGCGGGTGCCCAAGGTCCTGGCGGTGGTCGCCACGCCAAACCGCTGGGTCGCATTGACCCGGGTCGAGCCGGCTATGCCCTTCTTCGTGGTGATGACGATCACCCCGTTCGAGGCCCGCCCGCCGTAGATCGCCGACGCCGAAGCGCCCTTCAGGATCTCGATCGACTCGATCTCGGTCGGGTTGAGGTCGGCGATCCGGTTGACCTGGTTGTCCTGCGTGAGCTGCGGATTGGCTCCGCCGGCGGCGGCGGTGATCGCGTTGCTGTTGCTTGCGATTGCGACGTCGGAGACGATCACGCCGTCCACTACATAGAGCGGTGAGGCCGTGGCGTTGACCGACGTGATCCCGCGGAGCCGCACCTGGAGCCCGCCTCCCGGTGCGCCCGAGTTCGAGCTGATCTCGGCGCCGGCCACGCGTCCCTCGAGCTGCTGCTCGATCGAGGCCGTCGGGTGTTTGTTGAGATCCTCGCCGCTCACCGTGGCGATCGCGTTGGCCAGGTTCTCCCGGGTGGTTCCGGTCGCCTGACCCGTGACCACCAGCTCTTCGATCTTGAACACGTCCCGGGTGAGCGACACGGCGAAGGAACCGTCACTCGAGCCGAGCGGAACATCCCGGCGGCGATAGCCGATCGCCCGCACCGTCAGCGTCACGGCGCCGGCCGGGATCGCGATGGTGACCGTGCCGTCGCTCGATGTCACCCCCCTGATCGTCGTGCCGCGAACCGCCACCTCCGCGCCGGAGACCGGTGTCCCGGCCAGCGAGTCCTTGACCGTTCCTTGCACAGTCCGGGTTTGGGCGGCGAGAGGCGGAGCGAGCAGGCCGAGCACGCCTGCGACCAGCAGACTACGACTGAACTTCATACGACCTCCACTTCGGAAATGGTGACGGTGTAGCCGAATGACACGTTTCACGGCCGAGGGTCGCGGCAGCCGCACCGACCCCGCTGCGTCCGGAAACCGGAAGCAACTTTCGTACTTAGCGGGTTAGGGAACGGAACTTGGCCTAACGGTTGAACTTGCGGAACGGGACGGGGCGCTCGCCGCGAGCGGGGCCGGTTGAACTGACACGGTTCGAACGTGTCAATCAGGGCCAGAAATCGTGTCGTTTCGTCGCACCGACCGGTCCCTCATCGGTCGAGCAACGATGTGATAGGCAGGCTTCTGCGGTTGGGGGGCGGGTGCCTGGGGCGCTCGCGGCGGGGCGACGGCTGGAAGCGAGCGTGGAAGCATTGAGATCGGCGGGCACAAAGCTGCGTCCGGGACGAACGGCTGGGACGGATGGGCGAGTGTCCGCTCACTAGAACGAGTAGAACGAGTTCGCCCAGACGAACGGGACGTAGCCCGCGGCGACCCGCCCGGCTCCGCGCGGGGTCAGGAAGCATCCGGATTCCGCCAGCGGCTTGGTCGCGAATCCGAACACGTAGTGCCACAGCTCGCTGAACACGAGCGAGAACGGAAGGCCGCTTCGGAGCGGGGACAGGCTCGACAGCTCTCGCTCCATGCGGTTGACGTGCTGACCAAGCCATGGAGTCAAAATGTCCCGTCCGACGCTCAACGTGGAATCGACGATCGGCCGGTCCCGCTCGAGCAGCACGGGCACATTGACGAGGTATTCGTCGCCGGAGCGGCAGATGTAGTTGATGGCCTCGAGCAGCTCGAGCGTCGCGTCAAGGCGGGCTTCCGAGATCGATACCCGGGCGAGCAAAGCGGTCCGCCCGGCTCGCGAAGCGGCGAGCGCGGCGAGCCCATCGCCCGCATCGTCGACGGCGAGCCCGACATACGTCAGCAGCTGCCAGGCCAGCCCCTCGAACCGTTCCGGCTCCTCGAGCAGCGCGAGCATGGGCGCAGGCGTGCAGGGTTGGAGGACAAGCCGTGCCGTCGCGATCGTCATGGCGCCCTGCTCGAGATGACATCCGCAGCCTGCCTAACGTGGAACCCGCCGAGCCGATGGCTCCGCCGTGCAACCCGCCACTTACCGCCCGAAGAGACCCGGCGTTAGGCCGTCCCGCGGCGGCGGCGGCGGGCCCATTCCGCCACCAGCGCGCCGGCCGCCACGGCAAAGAGCCACCACCATGGGCGGGCGGGGCGGTCGCCGTACGAGTCGCGCGCCGGCGACGGAACCGACGGATCGGGGGGGCCGAGCGCGGCGACCATGCGCGCTCGAGGAGCGTCATTTGCCGGCGCGCGCGGCGCGAGCGGAACCGAGGCCCGATAGGCGACCGACCCGACGAGCGAGGTCCACCATGCGCGGTGCGCGAGGACGGCGCCTTCGGGACCGGACATCCGCCATCGCCAGGTATCTTCGTAGCCTAACTGCAGCACTCGGCCCGCTCCGACCCGTTGGGCGGCGATCGCCACCACACTGCCGCGCCGTTCCAGGGGCAGAGCGCCGACGGCCAGGTGAACAATGGGGACCAGGGCCAACGCCCGGCGCGGTTCCGCGGCGCCGACCTCGAACACCGGCGCCGATTGGCGCTCGCCGGGCGCTCCGGCCCGGAGCGGCGCGAAGGTGGCGCTCGCCGCAGCAGCCGGGCCTAGCACGAGCCCCCCGCCCTGACGGACGAAGGCAGCGATGGCCGCGCCTTCCGGCACCGCGGCCTCGTCCAGCGCGACGACCGCGGCAACCCGTGCCGTATCGAGACGAGCCGTAGAACCCTGAACGACGGCGGCCTCCGGACGGAGCGCGATCCTGGCGTCGACCGCCCATCCCCGTTCTTCCAGGGCGGCGATCACGAATTTGGTCTCCCACGACGCGCGGCCGAATACAACGACGTGCCGGAGGAGGAGCGAATCGGTACGGACCGCCCGCGCCGTCTGGCGCCCCACCGTGGCACTCGCGCTCCCCGCCAACGCGGGAGCAGCGAATGACGCCCCGCCTGCTCCGGCCGCCGCACTGTCGATCGCGCCGGCGCTGTCCGCAAGGGCGACCGTGGCACCGTTAGGCGCGGCAACCAGCACCCGGTCGCCGCCCGCCGGGTCGGCCAGAGGCTCGACCGCCACGGCGATCGCCGGGATGGACGTGCCGCTCCACCCAACCACCCGGCCCGCCGCCCGCGCCGCCGCAAGCCAATCGCGATAGACGGGACCGAGCGCGGAATCGGTGACCACAACGAGCGTATCGCCGGACCGGGCTGCCCCGGCCAGGAGCGCGGGAAGCGCCGATGAGGAGACCGTTATGGTCCGGGGCCGGGGCGAGCGGGCCGTCAGGCTTTGGAGCAGCGCGGCCGCGAGCGCTCCATACGCCAGCAGTCGGAGGCCGCGCTCGGTCCACACCGCCACGTCAGCGCGTGAGGGCATACACGACCAGGTTCACCGCAAAGCGGGTGGTGTCCACCGAGAGAAACCGTTTGTTGTCCGGATGGAAGCTCCACTCCGAGCTGTAGTCCTTGTTGCTGTAGAGAATCCGGATCCGGTCGCGCCGGAGCACCGCGAGCAGATGCTTGTGTACCAGGTTGTCGCCCCAGCCATTGAGCTCGTGGCTCGTCGTCGGCGGGCCTTCGGGAAACGCGAAGAAGGCGGAGTAGAGCGGATCGCTGTTCGGCAGCTCGCGGAGCGGTGCCCCGGCAAGCCGCCCGAGCTCGTCGGTGGCGGTCTTGTGGAACTGGCCGTCGACGTCATGGTTGTGATCGTCGACAAACAGCATTCCGCCGCGGTCGAGATACGTCCGGAGGATGCCCCGCTCGGCCGCGGAGAACCGGACCGGCAGATGGCCGGTGAGGTAGACGAGCGGATAGCGGAACAGATCCCGGCTCGCGAGCGGCACGACGACGCCGGTCGGGGTGACCTCGATATCGGTGTAGCGGGCCACGGCATCGATCACGTTGGCGGGCACGAAGGGCGCAGAGTCCCAATCACCGGAGTCGTACTGAGCGGTCGCGAAGGTGAAGGGGGTCATGGGAGACCGCCCCACGGCGACAGCCCGGCTCCCGCGGTGGCCGGCCCGAGCAGCGCTCGCCGGGCTCGAACCAGCGCTCCCGTCGCGTCGCGGCCCGAGCGGAGCGCGTCGAGTGCGTCGCCTAATGGGGTGGCGGCGGCCGGCGCGGCGACCAGTAGCTCGGCCCGAAGCAGCAGGAGGGAGTCGATGGCGGCGGCCGGTCCGGCCCGAAGCAGCCCGATGGCCGCATCGAACCGCGCCGCACGCCGGGCCATCACGTCGTCCTCACCCACCCGCGGAGCGCGCGACCGCGGTTCGATCCCATCCTTCTTGCCGACGAGGCGGATCTTGGCAAGATCGACGATGACCGGCTTGGTCGCGCCCCGGAGGTAGACCCGCTCCGCCAGCCGGGCCCGCTGGATGGCCGCGAGCGCGGCGTACATGTGCGGCAGCGCCCGCCTCGGATCGGCAATGCCTAACGCTCGGCCCGCGTCCCACATGGCGTTATAGGCTTCCAGCAGCGGACGGTTGATCGCGACGACCGGCGTCTCATCCTCGGCGAAGTCGACTCGTTCGCCACCGGCCCGGACGCTCGCCGCTTCCGCCGCTTCGAGCAGCGCGTCCGGCGTCAGCGCATCGCGAGCGTTCTCGTCGCGAACGGATTCCCGGCCGTCGCCGCCGAGCCGCGAGAAGACGATGTCGCCGACCTCCCGGCGCAGGGTGTTCTGATCCCGCGCAATCCGCCCCGATTCGGCGACCAGCTCGGGGCGCGGAAGCCGAGGCCGTTTCCTCTCGAGCGCTTCGGTCAACAGGATCAGCATCCGCTCGCTGATCAAGCCGGCGATGGGATCGGGCGGCGGAAGGGCTTCGACCGCCACTGAGTCATACTCGCCGGCCCGGGCGACCCGGATGGTCCGAACGTCGGAGCCCGCGAGACCGGGGCCGGTAACTGTGTTGCCGTCGCGAGCGACGGCGCGGATGTGAACCAGATCGCCGGGCTCGAGGTTGAGGCTGTCGAGCGAGAGGCGCCACGCGCGTGATCCGCTCCGGCTATTGCCGAAGCCGGCCCGTCCGAGCACCAGCGTTCGGAACGCGAAGCTCTCACCCTCGCCGCGGCTCACGACCAGCTCCCACCAACCCTCTGCAAGGCCGAAGTCGTCGCGGAAAGCGGCGGCCAGAGGAAGCACGCCGGCGGCAATGCGGAGAACGGTGTCTCGGACAGGGGAGTCGAGGGTGACCACCGGCACCGAATCCGCTCGGGGCTCGAGGAGGAGGAGCCGCTCCCGGGAGCTCTGCGCGAGCCGGACGACGGTGGGAGCGTTAGGCATGGGAAACCGGGTCCGCCAGCGGCCCGCCCCGATTGCGATCAGCAGCGGGTCCTTGTCCGCGACGCCCCGCACCGGCTCGCCGCCGGCGCGACCCTCGATCGTGATCATACTCCCGACCAGCGCCGGGATCCGGACCGGGTCGTCGAGCACCTCGGCCTCGAGGCCGGTGTACCGGGGCGGCTCGATCCGGGCGCTCAGTCCGGCCAGCGCGTCGACCGCCGATTGGCCGTTCGGTACGCGGCCGTCGACGACGCCGGGCACTCCCCCCGGCCGAAGCGCTCGAGACGGCACCACCGCAAGGAGCAGCACGGCCAAGGCGGCGGCGCCGGAGGGAAGCGCCAGCGAGCGCCAGGCCGCGCGCCGTGCCACCGGCTCGAAGGCAATCCCCGCCAGCCGCGACTCGAGCTCTCCCGCGTAAGCCGCTCCCGCGGGATCGAGGCTGGTGACGAGGGCATACTCGAGAGCCGGAACCTGTTCCTCGAGCCAGAGCGCCACCCGCTCCGGCCGGCGCACCGGAAGAGCCCGCCCAACGACGACGGCTGCCGCCGCGAGCGCTCCTAGCCCGGCGGCGACACCGCCAACGCCTAACGTGCAAGCGAGCGCCGCGACCGCGATGGCCCACAACAAGGCGCTCGCCGCGGCGCCGGCCGCGAGTGCACGCTGAGCTCGGGCGACCCGTTCACTCGCCCTCATCGAGCGCTCCGCCGCCGGAGCAGCTGCTCGACGACGAGCACGCCCAGCGCCATCGCCAAAAGCCACGGCACCGCCGCTCGACCCGCTTCGTCCTCGGCAGGTGCAAGCGATTCGGTAGGGACGGCCGCGCTCACCGGACCGACGAACGCCCGCACGGTTGCCGAATCGGGAGCGGCCAGGTCGCGGCGGCCACCGCACGGACCGAGCAGGTCGCGCACCAAGCTGCGTATTCTCTCACGGAGCATCAGGTCGCCGGCGCTCGGCACCGGCACGGCAACCGTGCGGGCGCACCCGGCGCCGAGCGGCTGCTCAGTCGCTGCGACCTCGCCGTCGGCCCACCACGCAACCGGCGTTCCGACGTTAGGCCGGGCGGGACGGTCGAACGCTACAACGAGGACGGTGTTCGCCGTGACAACCGCTCCGGTCGTGTCACCTGTCCCGCTCGGAGCGGAGGGCCAGTCGACGAGCCGGTGCCCACCCGCGCGAGCCCAGGCCGAGTCCGCCGCCGTCGGCAGGCCGTCGCGGATCAGGCGCACGGAGGCCGAGGCGCGGAGTGTGATTCCGGCGAGAGCGAGCGTGGCGCGGAGCGGGTCGGCGGCCGCGGCGCGCACCTCGGTCGTTAGGTCCATCGGGTCGATCGCGCGGGCGACCGGTGTCCACACGATCCCGCCGGGCCAAGTGGACCGGATCGCGAGCGTGGCGGCGTCGATCTCCTCGCGCGCGAGCGGTGAGACCGCGACAATCGAGACCGAGTCGGCCTCGTCGCGAAGGGCCCGCGCGGCCTCGATCGCGCGGATCAGCCCAGTGGACAGCGAGCCAGCCCGGACGATTGGATCGCCGTCCTGCCGGATCGCCGCCACCGACCGAGCGACCTCCATTGGGTCTCGAACGGCCCGAGACGTGTCCTGGAAGATCACCCGCGCCAAGCCGCGCCGAGCGATGGAAAGGGACGGCCGCGCGAAGCCGATGGCGGCGAGAGCGATCGCGGTTAGGCGGAGCAGGAGGAGCAGGCGATCGGAGAGCGTGACCGAGCGGGCCGGTGCGCGCTCTTCCGTCTCCGGCACGAAGCGGGCGGTTGGAAACGGTCGCCGCCGCGGCTCCTGCCGCGCGAGAAAGTGGAGCGCGACGACGGCGACCGCCGCGGCCGCGCCCGCGGCGAGAAACCACGGCGCCGCGAACGTCATCCGCCGACCACCCGGCGCACGGCCCGATCCGGCGGTTCGTCGGTGACGACCTCGAAGTAGCCGGCGCCGGCGGCCCGCCAGCCCCGCGCGACCGCCGCGCGCCACGCATCGAACGAAGCACGGTACCCGTCGCGGGTTCGGTCGGTGAGCCGCCGTTCGAGCGCCGGCCGTTCGGGGTCGAATGTCAGATGCGCGCCGGCCGGTGGCTCGAGCTCTTCGCGGGCCACGATGTGGACCAGCACAACGTCGGCGCCCCGGGCAACCCGTTCGCGAGCAAGTCGCAGGAGGAGCGGCTCATCGCCGAGGAGATCGGTTACGATCGCGACGCGGGCGGCCCGGCCCCAGTCGCGGACGAGCGGGGCTAGGTCGGCGGCACCGGTGGGGGTGACCCCGTCGAGGAAACGGGCCGTATCGCCGACGACGCCGCGGCGCGCGCGGAACGGGAGCCGGCGCGGCGACGGCCCCGATACCGAGACGGCAACCGGGTCGGCGGCCGCGTGCGCGACCGCGGCCAGGCCAACCACCATCGCGCAGGCCTGCTCCCACTTTGCACCGAACCGCATCGACGCCGACGCGTCCGCGAGGATCAGTGTCGGTAGGGTGGCGCGCTCGTCGGTGATTCTGAGATACGCGCGATCGGTCCGCGCCAGCAGCTTCCAATCGAGCCGGCGGGGATCGTCGCCCTGACGATACGCACGGTACTCGGTGAACTCGGCGGAATTGCCGCGGAGCCGCGAGGGATGGGTTCCGGCGCTCGCGCCCCGCGAGGCAACCCGGGTCGGCCAGGACACGCCGCGCAATGCGTCGAGCAACGCTCCGTAGAGGGGTCCGGCCGGCACTTACACGCGGAGGTCGCTGCGCGGCGGCAGGGTCGCGGCGATCACGTCGCGAATCAACCGCTCAGCGCCGATCCCCTCCGCCTCGGCGGCGAAATTGGTGAGAACCCGGTGGCGCAGCACCGGCATCGCGACCCGGCGG
>JBDTOH010000160.1:0-10584 GCA_039933355.1 Gemmatimonadota bacterium
GACGCGACGCTGACCTTCCTCCGCAATCGGAACGCCCGCGACTACGCCATCACCACTCGTAACGGCATCGATGAAGCCAAGTACGTCGAGATCGGCGGAATCGAGCAGTGGATCACAATTCGCGGCGAAGACCGCAACAATCCGGTGCTGCTCCTCCTGCACGGGGGGCCCGGTGATGCCACGAACCCGTGGGGTTACGCCGGGTTTCGGTCCTGGCTCAAGACGTTCACCGTCGTCCAATGGGATCAGCGTGGCGCCGGCCGAACATTCGGCAAGAACGGGCCGTCGTTAGGGCCGACGATCACGATCGAGCGGATGACTCAGGATGGCATCGAGCTCGCAGAGCTGCTGCGCAAGGAAATGCGGAAGGATAAGGTCGTTCTCGTCGGCCACTCGTGGGGCTCGACCCTGGGCGTCTTCATGGCGAAGGCACGGCCGGACTTGTTCTATGCGTTCGTCGGCACCGGTCAGGTTGCGGATCCAAAGAGGAACTACGCCGTGGCCTACGATGCGCTTACCAAGAAGGCGGAGGATCTGGGAGAACAGACCGCCATTCGGGAGCTCAAAGAGGTGGGTCCCCCGCCCTACGCCAACGGCCGGGGTTATGCGGTCCAACGCAAGTGGTCAAACTTGTTCGAAGGCGCGGACTTCTTCATCTCCACCATGATCGGCCTGGCACTCGGCGCGCCGGGCTACTCGGTACGCGACGTCAACGACTGGACCGACGGACAGATCCTGAGCGGTGAGCGCCTGGTACCTCAAACCAGCGCGCTCGACCCGAAAGCGCTCGGCGGCGACTTCGCCGTACCGGTATTCATCATCCAGGGAGCGGAGGACTTCACCACGCCGACGAGCCTCGCGAGGGAATGGTTGAATTCGATCCGTGCGCCGAGCAAGGCGTTCGTCCCGATTGCGGGAGGGGGCCACTTCGCTGTCTTCATGAAGCCGGGGGTCTTTCTGAACGAGCTCGTTACACACGTGCTTCCCCTCGTGAAGCGACCGTGAGGTGAGCTGGCATTTCACGACGACAGAGTACGGGGTGCGGGTAACCGTCTCGACCGGGTACACTTCTGGTCGCGAGCCATCCCCTATCGAGGTCTGCATGCCCGACGTCGCACCGGTCGCCGGGGCAATCCCGCCGGCCGCCCTGAGCCCGTTCCCGTCCGACTCTACTATCCAGCGAATTCTCGATCAGCGCGTCGCGGAGAGGCGCACGGTTGGGATCGTAGTCGGGACCATGGAGGCGAGCGGCACGACGCGCGTCTATCAGGCCGGCTCGTCGGGCCAGGATGGCTGTGGGCTCGACGGGAGCACCGTCTTCGAGATCGGCTCGATCACCAAGACCTTCACCACCGCGCTACTCGCGGACATGGTGCTGCGAGGCGAGGTGGCGCTCGACGATCCGGTCGGCAAGCACCTGCCGCCCGCGGTCAAGGTACCGGAGCGCGGCGGGAGGCAGATCACGCTCTACGATCTGGCGACCCAGTCGTCGGGGCTTCCAAGGCTGCCGGCGAACTTTCACCCGGCCGACCTGGCGAACCCCTACGCCGACTACACCGCGGACCAGATGTATGCGTTCCTGTCCGGCTACCGGCTCGAGCGGGACATCGGCGCCGAGTACGAGTACTCGAACGCCGGGTTCGGGCTCCTCGGCCATGCGCTCGCGAGGCGGGCCGGCACGAGCTGGGAGACCGCGGTGGAGGAGCGATTGCTGGGGCCGTTAGGCATGGCGGACACCGGGGTGACGCTCACCGAGGCATTGCGCCGCCGCCTCGCCATCGGCCACGACGAGGCGTTCCGGCCGGTGCCGCTCTGGCACTTCTCTACCCTCGCCGGCACGGGCGCGCTCCGCTCGACGGTCAACGACATGTTCAAGTACCTCGCGGCAAACATGGACCCGGGAAGCAGCCCGCTCGGGAAGGCGCTCGCGATGACGCATACCAGCCGCCGCGAGGCGGAAGGCGCGCAGATGACGGTTGGGCTCGCGTGGCACATCATGCCCGCGCCGGATGGTGCGAGCCTGGTCTGGCATAACGGCGGAACCGGCGGGTACCGTTCCTTCATCGGCTTCGACCCCGTCAAACGCGCCGGTGTCGTGATCCTCACCAACTCGGCGATCGGTGTCGACGATATCGGAATGCACTTGATCGACCGGGGCTTTCCAGTCGCCGTCGTTCGCAACGAGGTCGAGATCGGCCCCAGGGCGCTCGAGCGGTACATCGGGGTCTATCAGTTCGCACCCGGTATGGGTCTCACCGTCACACTCGAGGACGGAAGGCTGTTCGCCGAGGTGACCGGGAAGGCTAAGGTCCTGCTCTACGCCGAATCGGAGACGGCCTTCTTCATCAAAGAGGCGGACAGCCTGCTGCGCTTCGTCACCGACGGGAGCGGCACCGCGACCGCGCTCATCCTCCAGCAGGGCGGCCGCGACATGGAGGCCCCCAAGGTCGCGTGACTCGAGCCGTCGTCGCCGTCGCCTGAGGAGTGAGACGACGCTAGGTTTCGCTCTCGACCGAGACAACCCCTCCGAAAGGAGATTCGCGACATGGTCGTTCGATCGTTGCTGGCGGTGACGATGTTCGCGAGCGTTGGGCTCGCTCAGGAACTTGGGTCCCAGGTCCGGCACGAGCGCAAAGTCATGGTGCCGATGCGCGACGGGGTCGGCCTCGCCACCGACCTCTACCTCCCGGACGCGCCAGGCAAGCACCCGGTCGTGATGACCCGCAGCCCCTACGGGCGAGCCGGGCTTGGCGGGCTCGCGGACAAGCTGGCGGCTGCGGGTTACGCGGGCGTTTGGCAGGACGTCCGGGGTCGGTTCGATTCCGAGGGTGAGTGGGTTCCGTTCGTGCACGAGGCGGACGACGGCTACGACGCGATCGAGTGGGCCGCGAAGCAGCCCTGGTCCGACGGCCGAGTCGTCATGCTCGGCGGGTCCTACGTCGCGATGGTCCAGTGGCTCGCCGCCAAGCGGCACAGCCGGCATCTGGCCGGTCTGATCACGCTCGTCTCCCCGGGCGACTTTTACGAGAACTTCATGTGGGAAGGCGGCGCGTTCGCGTTCGGCGCCGGCGCCATGTGGTCCACGTACGTGGACGGGAAGGCCAACGTCGACCTCGACCAGTTGCCGTGGGACAGCGCGCTCCGGAAGCTGCCGCTCACCGAAGTAGTCAAGGCAGTCGGTCATAACCCGCCGGCGCTGGGCCAGTGGATTCAGCATCCGACCTACGACGCCTACTGGAAGGCGCTCAGCTGGAACGACGACTTCCCGAGCTTTGACTTTCCGGTGCTCCACATCGGCGGCTGGTTCGACATCTTCCAGCGGGGCACGATCGACAACTTCCAGCGGATGACCGCGCGAGCCAAGCCGGCGGCGCGATCGCGGCAGAACTTGGTGATCGGGCCGTGGGGCCACACGACGTACGAGCAAACCAAGACCGGCGACGTCGATTTCGGCGCCGGCTCGGTGTTAGGCCTGGAGCCGATGGTCATGCGGTGGCTCGACCGGAACATCCGCGGCAAGACCGATCAGCCGGCGATGGCACCCGTGCGGGTCTTCGTCATGGGCGAGAATCAGTGGCACGACTATCCGACCTGGCCGGTGCCGGGGATGCAGCCGGTCGAGTACTTCCTGCAGAGCGACGGCAAGGCCAACGGGGACGGCGGCAACGGCAAGCTGGCCAGGGAGCAGCCCCAGTCCCGCGAATCGGCCGACCGGTTCCGGTACGATCCGGCGAACCCGGTGCCTACCCACGGCGGCGGCAATTGCTGCTGGCCCAATCTGATTCCGTGGGGACCGATGGATCAGCGGCCGATCGAATCGCGCGCGGACGTGCTGGTCTACACCACGGCGCCGCTCGATCGGGACGTGACGGTGCTCGGTCCGGTCACGCTCCAGCTGTGGGCCGCCTCGAGCGCGGTCAACACGGATTTCACCGGCAAGCTGGTGGACGTGGCGCCGGACGGATACGCCATGAACCTGACCGACGGCATCCAGCGCGCCACTCACCGCTTGAGCGACGCGTCGCCTCGACCGCTCGTGCCGGGGCAGCCGACCGAGCTCACCGTCGATCTCTGGAACACGGGCTACATGTTCAAGAAGGGTCACCGAATCCGGCTCGAGGTGTCGAGCAGCAACTTTCCGCGCTACGACCGAAACCTCAACACGGCCGAGCTGCCGGAAACCGGCTCGACGTTCATCACCGCGGACCAGACAGTCTATCACGACCGGACTCGTCCGTCGCGGCTGGTGCTGCCCGTGGTTCAGCCCCGTTAGGGCTGCGTCCGTGTGATTGGACTCGGCTCAATGTCCCGCATGCGTTGGATTCGGCAGATGTTGACCCTCGGCTTTCTTGCCGCCCTGGTCGTCACGACCGGGCTCGCCCAGGCCTCGGCGCCGACCCGCGCCCGTGACATCGCGCTCGAAGTCGTCTTTCTCGATGTCGGCCAGGGCGACGCCATCCTGATCAAGCTCGGCGCCCGGGCAGTTCTGGTCGATGCGAGCGGCGGGGATGACATCATTCTGCTTCTCAGGGAGCATGGGATCGACTCGTTGGTGGCCGCGATCGCCAGCCACAATCACGAGGACCACATCGGCGGGATGGATGCGGTGATCGCCGACCATCCCATCGGCCGGTACTTCGCCAACGGCCGCCCGCCCGAAGGATCGCGGGCACGTTCCGTGGAGGACTGGCTTCGCAGAGAGCGGACGACTCTTGCGCCGGTGCCCTGGCAACCGATCCAGTTAGGGGACGCGCAGATCACGGTGCTTCGCCCGCCGCCCCTTACCTCGGACAACGACGCCGAGAACAACAGCAGTCTCGGCGTTCTGATCGAGCGGGGCGGGTTTCGCGCGTTGCTCACCGGTGACAGCGAACTGGAGGAGCTCAGCGGATGGATGAAGGCCGGCGTCATTCCGGACGTGGATGTCCTCAAGGCGGCGCACCATGGGGCTCGCAACGGGGTGACGCCCGGGTGGCTCGATCGGACCAAGCCGGAGGTCGTGGTCGTCAGCGTCGGCGCGAACAACACCTACGGCCATCCAGATCCCTGGGCGATGCGATACTACGAGCTGCATCGCCGGAAGGTCTATCGTACAGATCGCGATGGAACCGTCACGGTGAGGGTCGAGCGCGACGGCCAGTACAGGGTAGAGACGTCGGGCCCGACCGCTCGATAGCACGCCCAACCTACGGGGTCGGTTTCCCTTCGAGAAAGCCTTCGAGCTGCCCCAGCGCTGCGAACGGGCCAGTCTCAATCCTCGAGCGCAGCGGCGGTGCCCAGGAGCGAGCTCCGAATCCGGTGAGCCAGGTATGGACCGTCCCGAGGCGGCAGCACTTTGGGCTGCTCCTCGTCCGAGATCTTGATCACCGCGAAGAGCGGCCAGTGCGCTCCGTGCAAATCGGCGCGGAGCCGGTCAACGGCGCCGATCTCGGTGATCGTGCGGGTATCCGCGATCCCGCATGCCTGGGCCACCTGCGCGAGATCGGTGCCGGACGCGGTATGGGTCGGCTGGTTGCCGGTCTCACCGAAGCAGCCGTTGTCGAGCACTACGATCCGGAGGTTAGGCGGCCGTTCGACCGCGATGGTGGCGAGGCTGCCGAGGCCCATCAGCATCTCGCCGTCTCCGGTGACGACGACCACGGTCCGCCCGGGCTGCGCGATCGCCAGACCTAACCCGACCATCGCCGCGCCACCCATCGCGCCCCAGAGCGGAAAGTCGAGCGGGGAGCCGCCGCAGGCGGCGACGTCGTAGGCGGAGGCGCCGAGGCCCGCGACCACGATGAGGTCGCCGCGATCGGTGAGGAGGCGGCGGACGGCGTCGCGGCGGTCGATGGGGCCGGTCATTCCGAGGCCCTCCCTTCCCCGAACCGCTTGGCGCCGATCAGGCGCTGGGAGAGAAGGACCGCGACCCGGCGGCGGCTCTGCCACGCCAGTCCTAACGCTCCTTCGACCGTGGGCCCGACCTCCTCAGCAGTGTCCGTGCGGAACACCGTGAGGCCGCTCGCCTCCAGCACGGCGGTCGTGCTCTCACCCATCGGGACCTGCCACGGATTGAACTCGCCCCACTCGCCCCGCATGGTCACCAGGGCGAAGAACGGCATGTGGCAGATGCTCGGCAGCGAGAACATGTTGACACAGTTACCGACACCGCTCGACTGAATCAGGAGCGCGGAGCGGGTACCGCCGAGATAGGCGCCGGCGGCGAGCGCGACGCCTTCCTCCTCGGTGGTGAGCGTAACGGTGCGGATACCGGCGTCCGCCTGACAGAGGTCGATCAGTCGTTTGTGGCCGGCGTCGGGAACCACGGATACCAGCGTGATGCGGTAGGCCCGGAACAGGGCGTGGATGCCGTCCGCCCAGTGGCGCGCGTCGGTGGTCATGTGGTCAGGTGAGCCCGATCGAGAGATACTTGAGGTCGAGGAACTCGTCGATTCCCCAGCGGCCGCCTTCCTTGCCGATGCCTGACATCTTGACGCCGCCGAAGGGCGCCTGCGCGGTGGACGGGACCCCGTCATTGATGCCGATGATGCCGAACTCGAGCGCCTCCGCCACACGATAGGCGCGGCTGAGATTGGCGGTCCAGAGATAGGCGGCGAGACCGAACGGCGAGGAGTTCGCGAGACGGATGGCCTCCTCCTCGGTCTTGAACGTGAGCACCGGCGCCACCGGGCCGAAGGTCTCCTCCTGCATCATCTTCATCTCGGGGAGGATGCCGGTCAGCACGGTCGGCTGATAGTAGAGGCCGGTGAGGGCGCGGCCGCCGGTCAGCACCACAGCGCCGAGCCTAACGGCGTCGTCCAGGTGCTCGACGATCTTCGCGAGGCCGGCTTGGTCCACCATCGGACCGATCTGGATCGCGGGATCGAGCGGGTCGCCCACTTTGAGCCCCGCGACGGCCGCGGTCAGCCGCTCGGTGAAGGCCGGCGCGATCGACTCCTGGACGTAGACCCGGTTGGTGCAGACGCAGGTCTGGCCGCCGTTACGGAACTTGCAGGACATCACCTCGCGGACGGCGGCGTCGATCGCGGCGTCCTCGAACACGAGGAACGGGGCGTGCCCGCCGAGCTCGAGGGCGAGCCGCTTCATGGTGCGGGCGGAGCGCTCGTAGAGATGGACGCCGACTTGGGTCGAGCCGGTGAACGTGAGGACTCTGACGCGAACGTCGTCGAGGAGGACGCCGGACAGCGGCCGGGGGTCGAGCGCGGTAAGAACCTGGAACACGTCGGGCGGGCCGCCCGCCTCGCGCCACAGCTTGGCCAGCGCGAGCGCGGAGAGCGGCGTCTGCTCGGCGGGTTTGACGATGACGACGCAGCCGGCGGCCAGGGCGGGCGCGATCTTCCGGGTTACGGTGGCGATCGGAAAGTTCCACGGAGTGATCGCGTAGACGATGCCGCACGGCTGTTTGATCGCCTGGAGCCGCTTGTGAGTGAACTGGCTCTCGATCGTCTCCCCGGCGATTCGCTTGGCCTCCTCCGCATACCACTCTACGAACGCCGCCCCGTAGCGGACCTCGCCGACGGACTCGGTGACCGGCTTGCCCATTTCGACCGACATCAGCCCGGCGAGCACCGGCTCGTGCGACTGAATGAGCGCGTGCCACTTCTTCATGATGGCGGCGCGCTCGTAGGCGGTGGTTCGCTTCCATCGATCGAAGGCGGCGGCGGCCCGGTCGAGCGCGGGGCCGGCTTCGGCGGCGCCGCAGTCGGGCACGGTGTCCACGACGTGGCCGTCGATCGGGCTGTTGACTTCGAACCGGGACGGGGCCGGTGTCTCCGCTTCGCGAATGCGAGCGAGGAATGTCGCGTCGAGCACGGTCACTCCCTCAAGGCTTGGTGGAACGACCTGAATGCGGCCGCGCTGGAAGACGAGGAGATGGCGGCGGTCACCAGACCGACGGTCGGTTGCGGAGCTCTGGCCAACGCCCGCCAAGCATATCGGGCCTCCGAACCCCGGTCAACCACGAGTCGGTCGCACCGGCCGGTTCCACTTGCCGACCAGCCGGCGCCGAGTTCTCTTGCAGGTGGTTGTCTTCGAACAGGCGAGCGGTTTGTGTCCCAATCTCAATCGCAGAGCGAGCTGACCGCCTTCCGGTTCTGGGAGAGTGTCGGCGAGGGGCCCGACACCAGGGCCGAAATCCGCTTTTTCGGGGTCTTGAAGCGGATCCCGGTCGCGGCGTTCCCCAAGGAGCCGAGCCAGCTCCGGCCGCTCGCGATGGAATGGGACGAATCGCTGGACAGCATGCGGCGCGACCTGGGGAGGGCGCTGCCGGTCAGCATGCAGGGCTGGGAGCCGCTACCTAACGGCAGGGTCGAGCGGTTCGAGGCGTTCGACCGGGAGAACGGGGACCTGCTGGTGTTCTGGCGGGTGCCGTGCCGGCGCAAAGGTTAGGCGGCGCGGGCAATCACAGCACGGGCCTCGCCCAAATAGCGGCGAAGCTGCGACGCCGGCTTTGGTGCGAAACCTAGCAAGCAGGTGGTGGCGGATCCCGCCCAAAGCAAACGAGGACCGGGATCGCTCCCAGTCCTCGTTCCCTTCCAGCTCCGACGCCCTGGTCGCGACCTACCGCGCCACGCTCACGTTCGGGTTGTTGTTCCGCTCCACGTCAGGTAACGGCAGGCACCGGATCGATCCGTACTGACCGCCCTTGTTATTGCCGGGAGCCTGGAACGCGGTCCCCGGAGCGGGCACCTGCGGGGTATTGAACCGATTCATGTCGTAACCGTGCTGGCTCTCGAGGAAGAACTCGCGGGCCCGCTCTTGAATCAGCTGATTGAGGATCTCGGCCGGGTCGGTGCTCGCAAACGACGGAAGCCCAGCCGCCGTATGGAGCGCGTTGATGACCGGCACCGCGGCATCCGGGTTGACCAGCGTGTAGTCGGCTTCGGCGATGATCAGCTGGGCCTCGGCATACCGGGCGAGCGGGATCGGCGCCGCGTTCGACGCGTACTTGTCGATGGTCCACGTGAACGACACCGCGTCCGCGCCCCGCCCGCCTTGCGTGGTCTTGACTCGCGGGTCCGCTACGCCGCCAAAAGTCAGGCCGCGATCCGTTGGCGCGACCCCGTACAGCAGCCCGAAGGCGCCCCGGTTCCGCTCGAAGATGTTATTTCGCGAGAACGTGGAGGCCGAGTTGTAAGGAATATTGTACAGGAATCCGGCCGGAACCGCCGCCGCGTCGGCCCGCGCGTCGGTGAGCTTGGCGTTGTTGATGGCCTGGCCCGGCAGCTTGGCGAGGTCGAGCCGAGTGCGCGCCCGACCGATCCGCGCCAAGTTGAGGAGCTGGGTGTTGTTTGCCGCCGTCGCGCTCGTGATCGCGTCGGTGAACTTCCCTTCCGCCAGTGCAAAGACTGCTGCCGGCTGAAGCTCCGGACCGCCGTCGATCGCCATGGTACAGAAGCCTTCACCCAGGAGCAGGTGCGCGTACCCCGAGTACGCCGACGCAGTGGCAAGCAGCGTACCCCGGTTCGGGACCTCGGCGTCGGTGAACTTGGCGAGGTTCACCGCGGCCTGGTCGGCGGTGTACCGCGCGGTCTGCATCGGCACGTAGATCCCGAATTGCTGGCCGCCGTCGCAGGCCGAGGTGGCGTAGTTGCCGCCGATCGGAAGCCAGCTCCGCCGGTCCCAGTCCCAAGCCGCTGCGGCGAGCTGAGTGTCCTCGAGCTCATCGGTAATCAACCCGTAGCCCATGATGTACGCCTGGAACGCGCAGCCGAACGCCGCCCGAGCGCCATCGACCAGCCCTTTCGCCGCGTCCGCTCCTTGGAGCGTTGATTCGAGCAGGCGGCTCGGCGCCTGCTGGTCGAGCAGCTCGCCACAACCAACCAGCCCGGCGGCCAACCCACTTAACATGCCGGCTGCCAGAATCCGCCGGCCCATCTCTCTCATCGTGCTTCGCATATATGGGTCCTCTCCGCGGAACGGATCAGAAGGTCAGGTTGATCGAGACGTTGAGCGACGCCAGCTGCGGCGTGTTGTCCTGTTCCTGGCGGACGAACTGTTGCAGGACGAAGAACGCCTCCGGATCGAGCCCGGTCCAATCGGTCCAGGTATGCAGGTTCCGCGCGGTAAGCGCGATGGTTCCGTCACTGGCGCGGAGGAAGCGGGCGACGTTCCGGGGCATCGTGTAGGCGAGCGAGACCTCACGGAGCTTGACGAAGCTCGCGTTGTGCGCGGCGAACGAAGTCGCGACGCCGGCGGTCTGGATCTCGGCGATCAGCTTCGGATCGTAGTTCTGCGGATTGAAGTTCTCGTCGCAGCGGAGGAAGACCTGGCAGAGCGCCCGGCGGTTGTTGTCGAGGTGGACGTTGCCGTGCTTGAAGTCGACCAGGCCGTAGGCGCGGAGCCGGCCCCAGATCGTCGCGGTTGCGCTGAAGGCGCCTTCGGTCGGCGGATCGTACCGGCCGACCATGACAGGCGGGGCCGCACCGCAGGCGACACCCGGGCCGCCGATGCCGTCGTCGCAGAGGACGTTGATCGCCTTCTTCGTGGTCGGATCGTAGGTGGCGGAAATGACCTTCCGCTGCCGGGCTGCATCGACCGGCTGCCCGACGGTCGCCTGGCCGACGCCGAGCGTCAGCTTCTGCG
>JBDTOH010000161.1:0-10576 GCA_039933355.1 Gemmatimonadota bacterium
GGGCCCGCTGTTCAAGATGGACAACCTGATCGTGAATCCCGCCGGCTCGCAGGGCACTCGATTTCTGATGGTATCGGTCGCAGTGGCGACGCCAAGCGGTGAGGTGGCGGAGCAGCTCAGAGCGGATGAAGCGGTGATCCGTGACGTCGTGATCGCCCTGCTCGAACGGAAATCGATGGAGATGCTCGCGCTGCCGGGGATTCGCGACAGCATCAAGAACCAGCTGTCCGATACCATCTCCGCTCTGGTCGGGCACTCGGCGGACAAGCTCAAGGTCTACCTTCCCCAGTTCGTGATTCAGTGACCGCTCATGGCTGACGAGCGGACAGAGCCTGGCCTCGAGGCGGTCCTCAAGGGCACGAAGGGCATTCAGAACGATGGCCTGACCCAGAAGGATATCGACCAGCTCCTCCAGGGATCTTCCGGTGGAAGGCAGCGCCAGTCCGGCGTCGACATCGTTCCGTACAATTTCCTCCGGCCGCCGCGGATCTCAAAAGAGCGCCGGGTTACGCTCGAGTCGATCTACTCCCGCTTCGCGCTCTCCGTCCAATCGCTGCTCTCGTCCCGGCTCCGGACTCCGGCAGATGTCACCTGCTCGGTCGAGCAGGCGACCTTCTCCGAGTACGTGCTCTCGATCGCCAATCCGTGCGCCGCGTTCGTCTTCGGCGTCGGGGGCCCGACCGCGGCGCAAGGCGTCCTCGATGTGAGCACCGACATCGCGTTCTTCATGGTGGACCGTCTCTTCGGCGGCCCGGGCGAGGACGCCAATCTCCAGCGGGCGCTCACGGCGCTCGAGCGCACCGTGACCCGGAGCATCGTCGACCGGATTCTCAACCTGCTCGGCGAAGCGTGGCAGGAGCATCTCCCGATTCAGCCGGTGGTGATCGGGTTCGAATCGACGCCCGACATGCTCCAGGTCGCGAACCACGAGGACAACGTTCTCGTCGCGACCCTCGAGGTGCGGTGCGGCCCGTTCAGCGGGTTCATGGCGATGTGCGTTCCACTGCTCGCGCTCGAGAGCTTTCTCGGCGAGAAGGCCGGACCGAATGCCGCAGCGGCGCGGGCCATCGTCGCGAGCCCGCTCCAGCGCCAGCATGTGGAGGTGTCCGTCCGCCAGGCGAGTGTCGAGCTGGCGGCGCGGTTCCCGATGTTTCGGCTGCAGGCGCGGGACGTCGCGACGCTTCAGGTCGGCCAGATCATCCACACCACTACTCCTGTCGATGCACCGGTCGAGCTTCACATCAACGGCCGGCGCCGCTATCTGGGCATGATTGGCCAGAACCGGCGCACTCTAGGAATCAGAATCACCCAGGCCGTCGATCTTCCGACGGTCGGTAAAGCGCGGCCCAGCCGCGGGAGGATTTCGTGACGGATGTTGTCGGCGGGGGCAACGCGGCCCCGGCGTGGAAAGACTTGAGCGGTAGTGCGGCGAAGGGCACCGGTCCGGCCTCGCTCGATACGCTGCTCGATATGTCGTTGCCGGTATCGATCGAGTTCGGTCGGACCAGCATGACGGTGCAGGAGGTGCTCGCGCTCTCGACCGGCTCGGTCATTCAGCTCGAGCGGATGGTCGGCGAGCCGATCGACATCTTCGTGAGTGACCGGAAGCTCGCCGAGGGCGAAGTGGTCGTGATCGGGGAGCACTTCGGGGTTCGAATCACCCGAATTCTGGTTGACCAAGATCAGCATGATGGGGCGGTCTGAGCGTGGGGAGCGTGCTCGGGCTCTTCGGTGCCCTCGCGATTACGGGCGGTCTCTTGTTGCTCGTCCTCAAGCTGCTTCAGCGGTTGCACGGCAACGCGGGCCGGCGGGGCATTCTACCGTTCGCGATCGTCCAGCGGCACTCGCTGGCGCCGAAGCAGGGCATCCTCGTCACCCGGATCGGCAATCGGGTGCTCGTGCTCGCGACCTCGGACAAGGGCGTTAGGCTCCTCACCGAGCTCCGCGGCGAAGACCGGCAAGTGGTGCTCGCCCACGAGGCCGAGGCGGCCCTCGACCACCCGGCGCCGAAGCGCGATCTCCGGCGGCTGTTCGCCCGGCTCACGTTGAGCGCTGTGATCATGATTGTCGGGTGGGGCGTCAATCCGCTCGAGGCCCAGGCGCGCCCCGACTCGGTCAGACGGGCGCCGATCTCGCCGTCGACAGCGGTCGTCCCGTCGCGCGCCGACACGGTCAAGCGGATGACCGTCTCCCCGCCAACGTCGGTCGCGCCGCGGACGCCGCGTCCCCCGGTCCCGCTTCCCGACAACCTCAAGATCAAGGGTCCTGAGGCTCCGACCGTGGAGGTAACGATTGGCCGGGGAAACGAGGCGGTCAAGCTGTCGGGCACGGTGGGGCTCGTGGTGTTCATGGGAGCGCTCACGCTGCTGCCCGCGATGTTCCTGCTGATGACCAGCTTCACCCGCATTCTGATCGTGCTCCACTTTCTTCGCTCGGCGATCGGCACCCAGAGCAGCCCGCCGACCCAGCTTCTCGTCGCGATCGCGGTCCTGCTCACGGGTGTCGTGATGAACCCCGTGATTCAGGAAGTAAACAAGACCACGATCCAGCCGTACCTCGAGGGACACCTCTCTCAGACCGAAGCCTACACGCGCGGAATTCAGCCGTTCCGCCAGTTCATGCTGGCCAACGTGCGCGAGCGGGACCTGGCGACCTTCACCGAGCTATCTGGAGTCGACGACGCTGCGACGATCGACGACATCCCGACCCTGACGATCGTCACGGCATTCGTCACGAGCGAGCTTCAGGCCGCGTTCTGGATGGGCTTCGTGATCTTCCTGCCCTTCGTGATCGTGGACCTCGTAGTCGCGACTACGCTGATGAGCCTCGGCATGTTCATGCTGCCGCCGGTGATGATCTCGCTCCCGTTCAAGCTGCTGCTCTTCGTGCTGGCCGACGGCTGGTCGCTGGTCGGGCAGAATCTCGTCGCCAGCTTCCGGCACTAGCATGAACGCCGCGCTCGCCACCGATCTGATCCGGAAAGCGGTGATGCTGACCCTGGTGGTCGCGGCTCCGCTGCTCCTCTCCGCGGTGCTCGTCGGCCTGGTCGTCACGCTGTTCCAGGCGGTGACCCAGCTTCAGGAGCAGACGCTCACGTTCCTGCCGAAGCTCGTCACGATGATGGTGGTGTTTCTCCTCACGCTGCCGTGGATGCTCCGGCAGCTGACCGAGTTCCTGATCGGAGCGATTCGGTCGTTGCCGAGCATGAACTCGTCGTGAACGACGCGATCCGGCAGCTCCTCGCGCCGACCTCCTGGCCGACGTTCGTCTTCATCGTCGCGCGGCTGGCCGGCCTCATGCTGGTTGCGCCGCTCTGGTCGCTGACCGGCATGCCGAAGAGTCTTCGCGGTGCAGTCGCCGTTCTGCTTGCAGGGATGCTCACGGCCGGGGCGCCCAAGCTCCCGTTCCCGAGCGGCGCGCTCGACATCCCGCTTCCGCTGTTCAGCGAGTTCGTCATCGGTCTCGTGATCGGCCTCTCCGCCGCCGTGATCGTCCAGGGCGTCATGATGGCGAGCGATGTCGTCGCGCTCCAGACCGGCCTTTCGCTCGGCCAGACGCTCACGCCTAACATCGACACGGGCGGCCCGGCGATCGCGCAGCTCCAGGGACTTCTGGCGACCGGCGTCTACGTCACGCTCGGCGGCCACCTCATGCTGATCGAGTCGCTGGCGAAGAGCCTCCGGTTGATCCCACCGGGCACGATCCCGTCCTTCGACGGCGGGCTCGTCGCCGTGCTGCTCCTCGTGAGCCAGTTCTTCGTGCACGTGGTCCAGATCGCCGCCCCCATTCTCGTGGCCGTAACGATCACCAACATGGCCGTCGGGGTTCTCGGCCGGGCCGTGCCGCAGCTCAACGCGATGGCGATGTCGTTCGCCGTGTCGATCGGGGTGGGCCTCGTGATGCTGGGTGTGGCCGCGCCGTTCTTGGCCTCGCAGGTGGCGCGCTGGACCACCGCGATGCCCCGTGGGATCGACTCGATCCTGTCCACCTTCACGGTCGCGCCGGGAGCGCGCTGAGCCATGGCCGACCGGGAAGAGAGCGGCAGCCGCACCGAAGAGCCTACGGCGAAGCGGAGGCAGCAGGCGCGCGATGAAGGCCGGATCGCGCGGAGCTCGGAGTTCTCCGCGGCAACCATGCTGCTGCTTGGAACGGTGTTGTTAGGCACGGCCGGCGGCCGCACGATCGGCACCGCGCTCACCCGCCTGTTCCGGACCGCTCCGGCGTGGCTCGTGATGGACCAGCCCGGGATGGGCGGGGCCGTGAGCCTGATCCGGAGCCTGCTCATCAAGATGTTCGTCTCGGCGCTGCCGTTTGGAGTTGGTCTCGCGCTGGTGGCGATCGCCGTCGGCCTGGTCCAGTCGCGCGGCGCCGCGAGCGCCAAGCCGCTCGCCCCCGATTGGTCGCGCGTGAACCCCGCGACCGGTCTCAAGCGTCTCTTCGGCGGCGAATCGCTCATCAATCTCGTGAAGTCGCTCGTCAAGATGGCGGTCCTGGGCACGGTGACCTACATGGTGCTCAGGGCAGCCTGGCCGACGTTCGTGGCGCTCGGGGATTCTCCGGTCGGCGAGATCGGCAAGGTGCTCCGCAACACGATGATCAAGCTCGGCACCACGGTTGGGCTCGCGTTCATGGGGATCGGCGCGCTCGACTACCTGGTCCAGAACTATCGGCACGAGCAGACGCTCAAGATGTCGCGCCAGGAGATCGTCCAGGAGCAAAAGGAGCAGGAGGGCGATCCGCAGATCAAGGCGCGGATTCGTCAGATCGCCCGGCAGCGGGTTCGGAAGATGATGCTGTCGCAGGTCCGCACCGCCGATGTCGTGATCACAAACCCGACCCACATCGCCGTCGCGCTCAAGTACGACCCCGAAGCGGCGGCGGCTCCGATGGTTCTCGCGATCGGGGAGCGGAAGCTGGCTCAGAGGATCAAGGAGATCGCAATGGAGGCGGGGGTGCCGCTGGTCGAGAACAAGCTCCTCGCCCGTGCGCTCCGCGCCACGGCCACCGCCGGCTCGCCGATTCCGCCGGCGCTGTACGTCGCGGTCGCGGAGATCCTCGCCTTCGTCTACCGGATGCGGGGCAAGATGCCGAGCCTGATGGGCGCGAAGACCGTTAGGAGGAACCCGTGACGGCCGTGAGCGGTCCCACCAGCGTTCCGGTCCGCCCGCAAGCCGGCGCCCCGATCTCGCTGGGCAAGGGACAGATCGGTACCAAACCCGGGCCCGAAGTGCCGAGTGCCGGGCCCACCGCCGACACGTTTCTCGCGCTCGGCGTGGTGGTGATCGTCGCGCTGTTGATCGTCCCGCTGCCGCCGCCGGTCCTCGATGTGCTGCTCGCGCTGAGCATGGGCCTCGCGATTCTCGTGCTGCTGGTTGCGGTGAACACGAAGGATCCGCTCGAGTTCAGCGTCTTTCCCAGCCTGTTGCTCCTGATCACACTGCTCCGCCTCGGGCTCAACGTGGCCACCACCAGGCTGATCCTTGGCAAGGCGCACGCGGGGCGGGTCGTCGAAGCGTTCGGCACCATCGTCATCGGCGGGAACTACGTCGTCGGCTTGGTGATCTTCCTGATCCTCGTCGTGATCAACTTCATGGTGATCACCAAGGGCGCGGGCCGGATCGCCGAGGTTGCGGCGCGGTTCACGCTCGACGCGATGCCGGGCCGTCAGATGAGCATCGACGCCGACCTGAACGCCGGCCTCATCGACGAGACCGAGGCGCGGACCCGCCGTGAAGAGATCAGCCGTTATGCGGACTTCTACGGTTCAATGGACGGGGCCGCCAAGTTTGTCCGAGGCGACGCCGCCGCCGGCCTCGTCATCACCGCGATCAATCTGATCGGCGGGTTCATCATCGGCATGACGCAGCGCGGGATGAGCGCGACCGAATCGCTCGGCACGTTCACCAAGCTCACCGTCGGTGACGGCCTCGTCACCCAGATCCCGGCGCTGATCGTGAGCACTGCGGCGGGCATGCTGGTCACCTACGGCTCGTCGGAGGGCGCCATGGGTCCGGCCATCGGCCGGCAGCTCTCGCGGAGCCCCGCCACGATGTACATGGCGGCGGCGATTCTGCTCCTCTTCGCGATCGTTCCCGGGCTCCCGGCGTTCCCGTTCCTGATTCTCGGCGGGCTGACCGCCGCCGGTGGGTACATGTCGCGGGAAAA
The DNA here is from genome assembly GCA_039933355.1 of Gemmatimonadota bacterium. GTDB lineage: Bacteria > Gemmatimonadota > Gemmatimonadetes > Gemmatimonadales > GWC2-71-9 > SHZU01. The sequence goes on from JBDTOH010000161.1 coordinate 6,166, forward strand.
AGTCCGCAAGGCGGCCGAGGCGGTCGAAGTCGAGATCACGGCGAAGGACGCCGCGCCGGCGCCGGTCGCGCCGATCCGCGAGCTCCTCGCGGTCGAGCCGCTCGAGGTCGAAATCGGCTATGCGCTGGTGCCGCTGGTGGACGAGGGCGCCCAGGGCGGCCTGCTGCAGCGGATCGCGATCCTGCGCAAGAAGGTCGCGCTCGAGCTCGGCATCATTGTGCCGACCGCGCGGATTCGCGACAATATCCAGCTCCCCGCGACCGAGTACGCGATCAAGCTCCGCGGGATTCGGGTCGCCGGCGGCGAGGTTATGCCGCGGTTCCTCCTCGCGCTCAACACCTCGGGCACCTCCCCCCGGATCGACGGGATTCAGACTACCGACCCGAGCTTCGGGATGCCGGCCTATTGGATCGCGCCCGACCTCCGGCTCGAAGCCGAGTCGTTAGGCTATACGGTGGTCGAGCCCCAGACGGTGCTGTCGACCCACCTGATGGAGGTCATCAAGCAGCACGCGGCCGATCTGTTGACCCGCCAGCACACCCGCGAGCTCCTCGACAGCGTCAAGGAGAGCCATCCCGCCCTGGTCGACGACGTCGTGCCGAGCAAGCTCCCGCTCGGCACCGTCCACCGGGTGCTTCAGCGGCTCCTCCGCGAATCGATCCCGATCCGCGACCTCGTCAGCATCCTCGAAGCGCTCTCGGACGCGGCCGATCAGACCAAGGACCCCGAGATGCTCACCGAATACGTCCGGCGCGCGCTCTCCTCGGTGATCGTGCAGTCGCTCGACAACGGCGGCGACGGCACCGTGCGCGGCATCACGGTCGGGCCCCGGCTCGAGACCGCGCTCATGCAGCTCTTCAACCCCCGGCCGGTTGCCGGCGGCGCCAAGACGATGGATCCGGACGAGCTCACCCTCGCGCTCCGGAACCTTCACGAGCTGATGGGTCAGTACAAGCGTGACGGCCAGCTGCCGGCGCTGATCACACCGCCCTCGCTTCGGGTTGGCATCCGGCGTCTGATCGAGCCGATCCTGCCCCGTCTGCCGGTCATCTCGTTAGGTGAGCTGCCGACCCAGACTCCTATCCTGAGCCTCGCAACCTGGGAGCTGAACCGTGCCCCTTAAGACCTTTACGGGATCCAACGTGTCGGTCCTGATGCAGCAAGCGCAGCGCGCCATCGGCGCCGACGCCGTCGTGCTCCACGTACGCCGGATCCGAACCGCCGATGGGCCGTCTTTTCAGCTCACCGCGTCCGATCCGGAGACCGCCGCGCGCGAGGTGTTCGCAGCGCCGGCGAAAGGCTATGACTCCGCGCTCGAGACGATGCGGCCGAGGCTTGCGGAGGGCCGGCCGTTCGTGCTGGCACTGGTCGGACCGACCGGTGCCGGGAAGACGACCACGCTCGCCAAACTCGCGACCAGCCCGCGGGTCTTCGGTGGGCTCGAGGTCGGGCTCGTCTCGCTCGACACCTATCGCGTCGGCGCGCTGGAGCAGCTGGGGACATATGCCGACATCGCAAAGCTTCGGATGGTCGCGATCTACGATCAGGACGACGTGGACCGCGCGCTCGCGTCGCTGGCCGGTTGTCAGGTCATTCTGGTAGATACGCCCGGCCGAAGCCCGAAAGCGCGGGCCGATCTCGACGCGACCCAGTCGCTCTTGAGCGCGCTCCGGCCCGACGAGACCCACGTGGTGATTCCGGCGAGCGGCCATCCGGAGTTGGCTCGCCGGGCCGTGGTCGAAGCCCGTCGCTCCGGTGCGAGCCATCTCCTCGTGACCAAGACCGACGAAGCTCCCGACTACGCCGGCCTGTTCGATCTCGCCGCGAGCCTGAAGATCCCGGTGCGCTGGCTCACCGACGGGCAGGAAGTGCCGTTCGATCTCGTGTCCGCCGCCGAGCCGATGGCGGCCGCGCGGTTCGGAGCGGCGAGTGAAGAAATGGCGGCGACCCGATGACGGATCAGGCAATGGCGTTGCGGCAGCTCGCCGCGCAGGACCGGCCGGTCGAGGAGGCGCCCCGCGACGGACCCCCGGTCTTCGTGATCGGGAGCGGGAAGGGCGGCGTGGGAAAGTCGGTTCTCTCGGTCATCTTCGCGTCGGCGATGGCGCGCCGGGGGCAGCGGGTTCTCCTGCTCGACGGCTCCCAGAACCTGGGCAACCTGCACGTCTTGTTAGGCGTGCCGCTCAAGGCCCACCTCGAGCAGCTCTTCCGCGGCGAGATCGAGGCGCGCGACCTGATTCACCCGGTCGCGGACAATCTCTGGCTCGTGCCGGCCGAATCCGGAGCGGAAACGCTCTACTCGATGGCGGCGGTGGACCGGGCCCGGCTTCATCATCGGCTCTCGGCGCTCTACGACGAATTCGACGCCGTGGTGGTCGACGGCGGCTCCGGGATCGAAAGCGTGGTCCGGCTCTCGACCATGCGGGGGACCCGGCTCGTGGTCGCGACCATTCCCGAGCCGCCGGCCCTCACCGACGCCTATGCGCTCATCAAGATCGTGCACCTCCAGCTGCCCGGGTTTCCGGTGGACGTGCTCGTCAACCGGGTCCGCGACGCCGCCGAGGGCGACCAGGCGTTCGACCGGCTCGCCACCGCGTCGAGCCGGTTCCTGGCGCGAGCGTTAGGCTACGTCGGCTCGGTACCCGAGATCAGTCAAATGCGCGATTGGGTCCGGCAGGGCGGCGGATTGATCCGCGCCGGCGAGGCGGAAGAGCTTCGGCCGGTCATTCAGCAACTGCTCACGCTCGAAACGCGCCCGCGCGGTCTCGAGCCGGTGGGACGCAGCACGGGGGCACGGTATGACGACGGTTCATGACTCGCTCTGGGCGAGATATCGCAACGACGGCGATCCCGAGGCGCGGACTGCGCTGCTCGATCGCTATCTCGGTCTGGTCCACCATTCCGCCCGGGACATGGCCAACCGGGTCGGCCACGCGGTCGAGTTCGACGACCTGGTCGGCGCCGGGACGTTAGGCCTCGTCCAGGCGCTCGAGGGGTTCGACTCGCTCCGCGGGCTCGCCTTCAGCACCTACGCGATGCGGCGGATCCGCGGCGCCATCCTCGATGAGCTCCGGAGTCGCGACTGGCGGCCTCGGTCGGTCCGGTCCAAGGGCCGTCAGCTCGCCGCCGTCGTGGGCGCGCTCGAAACCCGCCTCGGCCGCTCGCCCGAAGCGCAGGAGGTGGCGAGCGCGATGGGCATCGACCTCGCGACCTACTTCCGGATGAAGGAGGACATCGGGGGCGGCGTGATGATCTCGCTCGCCGGCACGGTCGCGGGCGCCGGTGACGATGCGCTCAGCCTCGAGGAGACGCTCGCCGATCCGGACGTCAGCGAGCCGATCGAGAAAGTCGGGAAGGCCGAGACGTTCGAGCGGCTCAAGGTCGCGATCGAGCACCTGCCGCCGCGGGAGCGGACCGTGCTGTCGCTCTACTACTACGAAGAGCTCAATCTCAAACAGATCGCAGAAGTCCTCCACGTGACCGAGTCGCGGATCAGTCAGATTCGGACCCAGGCGCTCAAGCGCCTTCGTGAGGGCTCCCTGCTCAAAGCGGAGGATTTATGAGGAAGCGGATCTGGATCCAGGTCGGCCTGGTGGCGCTCGCCCTGATCGCCGCGTCGTCTCTCAACCGGCCAACGCTCACGAAGGCGCTCGCGGCGCTCACCACCGTCGGCAACCTCGTCATCGAGGCTGTAGGACGGATTGCCGGACACGGATTCGCGGAACGGGTGTCGCGCTTCGGGCTCCCGGTGCTGGCGGGCCTTGTCGTCGTGGTGCCGCTGGTCATGCTGACCGTCCGGCTGGTCCGCCGACGGCGGAGTCGCGGCACCAGCCATCCGGCGCCGTGGCGGGAGATCATCACGCTCGCGCAGGGCGGGCATCCCGTAAGCACAATTGCGCGCCAGACTCGGATGTCGCAGGACGCGATTCGGATCATCCTTGCACCGATGCCGGTAGAACGGGTCCTCGAGCCGGGAACTTCCTTCCGGGCGGAGGCGTCCGAGGGCGGGATTCCGCCGGGTCGTCGTCCCGAGCGCCCGCGGTGAACTCGTTATGCAGGTGAGACTTCGGGCGTCTCCGCGGGGCCGGTCGTTCAGGGCATAGCGATTGCCCCTCCTCGTGGTGGCACTTTTCAGTCGGGAAGAAATGACCACTCTGCGCGGCATCGTGAACTCGGCCCGGACCCTGGCGTACTACACCAGGCTTCAGGAGGTCACGGCGAACAACCTTGCGAACGGAAGCACCGACGGGTTCAAAGTCGACCGGATGACGGCGAATCGAATCAAGGACGTCGACTCGCTGATCTCGATCGAGCAGACCGACTTGAGCCAGGGGTCGCTCCGGATCACCGGCCGCCCGCTGGACGTCGGCCTCGAGGGCGAGGGGTACCTCGTCGTGGACACGCCCCGCGG
>JBDTOH010000162.1:0-10545 GCA_039933355.1 Gemmatimonadota bacterium
GCCGCTCGAGGCGCTCAACCGCTTGGCCGACCTGCAGCGCCGGGCTGGGGGTAAGCGATGAGCGTGCCCCGCCGCGCGCTGACGGCGTTGGTCGGCGCGACGTTGATGGCCGCCTGTGAGCGCAAGACTGACGCGACGGTTACTCTGCCGGCGGATCAAGCGTCCCGGGCAGTGAAGCGCGATGAGCCGCCTGTCCCGCTCGACCCCACGCCGGTAGTGGAATACCCGGAGGCGCTCTACCGTCAACGGATCGGCGGCACCGTGCTGCTCCGCCTGTTCATCACTGAGAAGGGCACGGTCGTTCCGGAGTCGACCCGGGTCCAGGAGTCGAGCGGCTATCCCGCCCTCGATTCCGCGGCGCTGGCGGCGGCCAAGGGCCTCAAGTACGCGCCGGCGCTCCGCGACGGCGTTCCCGCCGCTGAAGCGTTTCTCCAACCCTTCCGGTTTCGCCATCCCGATGGCGGAGGTCTCACGCCGTGAATCCCCAGCATCAAACGCCGTACAGCTCAGTTCTCGATACCATCGGCTGGACGCCGCTGATCCGCTTGGCCCGCTTGGCCGGGGGCCTCCGCACGCCCGTGTATGGCAAGGCCGAGTACGCGAACCCGGGTGGCTCGGTGAAAGACAGGATCGGGCTCGCCATCATCGAGGAGGCCGAGCGACGAGGCGAGCTCAAGCCGGGCGGGACGATCGTGGAAGGAACGTCGGGCAACACCGGCGTCGGCATCGCGATCGCCGCGGCGATCAAGGGCTACCACTGCATCTTCACCATGCCGGACAAGATGTCACAGGAGAAAGTGCGGCTCCTCAAGGCGTACGGTGCGGAGGTCGTCATCACACCAACCGCGGTTCCGCCCGATCACCCCGACAACTACGTCATGAAGGCGAAGCAGATCGTCAAGGAGACGCCCGGCGCCATTCTCGCCAATCAGTTCTACAACCAGATCAATCCGGAGGCGCACTACCAGACGACGGGTCCGGAGATCTGGGAGCAGACTGGCGGCAAGGTGACCCATTTCGTGGCGGGAGCCGGGACCGGCGGCACGGTGAGCGGAGCCGGCAAGTTCTTGAAGGAGAAAAACCCCGCGATCCGGGTCATCGGCGGTGATCCCGTCGGCTCGGTGTACACCCACTACTCCAAGGCCCAGGCCTTGACGGAAGGAGCGCCCTACAAGGTCGAAGGCATCGGCGGCGACAAGATCCCGTCGACCATCTGGTGGGACATGATCGACGAGTTCCGCCAGGTCACCGACCGCGACGCGTTAGGTATGGCGCGAAGAATCGCCCGGGAAGAGGGGATTCTGGTGGGGGGAAGCTCCGGGCTCAACGTCGTGCTCGCGCTCCAGATCGCGCGCGAGGTGGACGACCCGGCGGCCTGTGTCGTCACCATATTGTGCGACACGGGCGAGCGATACCTCTCCAAGGTGTTCAACGATGAGTGGATGCAGGAGAACCAGCTGCTCGAAGCCAAGCGTCTCACCGTCGAAGAGCTGCTCGGCCGGCGGACCAAGCAAGGACCGGCCCTGGTGAGCGTGACCTCGATGTCCGCCGTGCGCCAGGCGATCAACTTGATGAGCACGTGGGGCATCAGTCAGATCCCGGTCCTCGAGGACGGCGTCTGCGTCGGCGGCTTGACCGAGCCCAGCCTCATGACCCGGGCGTTGGCCCAGCCCGCCCTGCTCGATCGGCCGGTGCGCGAGGTGATGGACGCGGCCTTCCCCGTGGTCGACGGCGGCTTCCCAGTGGACCGCTTGGCACCGATGCTGACTCGGGAGTCCCCGGCCACGCTGGTGCAGCGCGACGGGAAGCTGGTCGGCATCGTGACCCGCTACGACCTTCTGCAGCAGCTGATCGGAACCCGATGACCACCCGGCCGAGGCGAGCGCTGCTGCTCCCTTCCCCACCCCTGGCGCGCGCCTAACCATGCGGGTCACCGTTCTTACCGGCGGCACCACCGCCGAGCGCGACGTCGCCATCGCATCGTCGGTTCAGGTCGTCGCGGCGCTCCGCCAGCGCGGCCACGAGGTCGCGGTCGTTGATACCGCTCGCGGCTACGTACCCGAGTCCGACGAGTCCGCGATGCTCCCGGCCGCGGTCGGGACGGCCCCGCCGCCGATTGAGCACCTCATCGACCTCGAGCGGGGAGTACTCCTGTCCGGTCTCATCGGCCTGCCGGTCATTCGGGACGCCGATGTGCTGTTCCTCGCCCTGCACGGCGGTCGCGGGGAAGACGGCACGCTTCAGGCCCTTCTCGACGTGCTCGGCGTACCCTATACAGGGAGTGGGCCGCTCGGCAGCGGCATGGCAATGGACAAGGATGTCTCAAAACAACTCTTTCGGCAGGCTGGGATCCCGACCGCAAACTGGCTCATGGCCCCCGCGGACGAGGCCGAGATCGGCCGGAATTTGGGATGGCCTGTCGTTGTAAAGCCGAGCAAACAGGGCTCAACTGTGGGGCTCTCCGTGGTCAAGCAAGCGGCGGAGCTTCAACCAGCGCTTGAGCTTGCGGGCCGGTACGACGACGAGATCATGATCGAAGCCTTCATTCCCGGACGCGAGCTCACAGTCGGCATCCTCGCTGGAAAGGCCCTGGCGGTCGGTGAGATCATTCCCCGGCACGAGATTTTCGATTACGAATGCAAGTACACGCCGGGAATGGCGACCGAGATCTTCCCGGCCGACCTCGAGGCGAGCGCGGTGAGGGATTCCCAGCGTCTGGCGGTCGTCGCGCACCAGGCTCTCAAGTTGGGCGGATACTCCAGAGTGGATTTTCGCTTGACAGCGGACGGCGAAATGGTCTGTTTAGAGGTCAACACTTTGCCGGGAATGACGGCGACGAGCCTGATGCCGCAGTCGGCGCGAGCGGCCGGAATCGATTTCCCGGATCTGTGTGAACGTATCTGCCTCGCGGCGCGGCCCGGGCGGGCCAGCGGGCGAGGCACCTGAGGAGTAGGCAGGGCGCCCGGTATGGACGGCACCGCAACACCTCGAATCACCCCTTGGGTGGCCCGCCTGTTGATGGTCAACGCGGCCGTTCTGCTGCTGTTGCTGACCGTATTCACGTCGCCCTCGTTCGTCGACGCTCTCGAATTCAATCCCGCGACCGTTGTCGCACGGCCGTGGACCATGTTCACCTACATGTTCGTCCACGGCGGGCTGCTTCATCTGGCCGCCAATTCCCTCATGCTTTTCGTCTTCGGCCCACCAGTCGAGCGTCGGCTGGGGGGGCAGGCGTTCGTCCTGTTCTACCTCTACTGCGGGGTCGTCGCGGCGGTGTTCGCCCTGATGATGTCGACGGTCCTAACGGTCGGGCCGTTTGTCGGCGCATCGGGAGCGACGTTCGGGGTGGCACTGGCGTTCGCCCTCTATTGGCCCGATGCGGAGATGACCGTCTTCCCGATCCCGCTCCCGATCACCGCCAAGACCCTGATTGCCATTCTGGTCGCCTTCGATGTCATCGGTGCGACCATCGGACCGCTCTGGTTCAACGACGGCATTGCCCACGTCGCGCATTTGGGTGGCGTCGCGGGTGGATACCTGTTTTTCCGGATCCAGTCCCTAACGGCGCGGAAGCCGGCGCCTCGCCCACCGACCGTCATCCGGCGACCGGTCGTAACCCCGATGCGGGTTCAGGAGACAGTCGCCGAGCTTCGGCCGGCTGCACCCCGCCCCGAGCCCGGGAAGGACAATCCCGACGTGGAAGTCGATCGAGTGCTCGACAAGATCAGCCAGTCCGGAATCGGTAGCCTCACGTCGCAGGAGCGAAAGTTTCTCGCCGACGTCGCTGAGCGAAAGCGCCGCGAGATGCACTGAGACCTGTCTTCCGCGCTCTTTTTCGCCCATCCAACCAACCAAAACCCGCACACCGCTTGAATTCTTAAGGGCAGATCCCTATTCTCTCCTGTGCTGATCAATCTCCTTCCTGAATTTCTCGACATCCTGGCTTCATCGAACCGCGAAGCGGCGTACCATCGGTATCTGGACGCCCATCGCGCCGTGTTGTCGGCATACTGGGGAAATTACGTTCTCGACCTCGACAGCCCGCATGCCGAGGAAGTGATCAGCACCGCTCTGCGCGCGGACCGCACGGACCTCCGCGCGATGCTGCAGTCCGTGAAAGTCGCGGAGATGGCGGAAGAAGCCATCCATCGGGCTGAGGATCTCCTGCAGGTCGATCTGCCTACCGACTTCTATCTGATGATCGGGGTGGGTGCGGCCAATGCTGGAGAGCTCGTGGTGCGCGGGCGCGGGGTCGGGTTTGTCTGCGTCGAGCACTTCACCGGGCGAGTCAACGCCTCGACCTACGGCTTGGGCCTCGCGCCGGAGTTGATCCCGATCTGGGTCGCCCACGAAATCGCCCACGCGGTGCGGTATACCTCACCGACGAGCACCAGCGAGCTCCGCCGCTTGGTCACCGAAAACGGCGGGGACTACAGCTATTGGATGACCGGAAGCCGGGCCACGCTTCGCGAGCTGTTGGTGAACGAAGGTCTGGCGGTCCATGCCTCTCGCGCCGTCGCTCCGGGATTCGATCTGAGCGACTACTTCGGCTACCCCAAGCGCCAGTTCCAGCGGATGCGGGAGCTCGAGGCGTTTCTGCGCCGGGCCGCGCACCACGATCTCGATCGAGCCGGCTTGGGCCTGCGACTCCGTTTCCTCTCCGGTGGCCTCTCACCGTCCTCGCGGCTTGCCCTCGGCCGAGTTCTGCCGGAGCGATCCGGCTACTACCTCGGGTATCGGATGGCGGAGGCCGTGGTTGCCGAACATGGCATCGCGAATGCCCTTCGGGCCGACGCCCGTCAATTCGAGATCGCCGAAGACGCCGGCATCCGCGATATCCGCTCCGCGTAGTGACTCGAAGGCTTGGGTGTCCGACTCTCCGGTAAGAATCACAATCAGGCCGAGCGGCTCCATCGTCATCGAAGGCGACGTGACGATCCACGACAACGAGGGCAACCCGCTCACTCCAGCCGTGGTCAAGACGCCCGGTATCGTGAAGCTATGCGGGTGCGGCACCTCCAAGACCAAGCCCTTCTGCGACGGCTCCCACAAGACGCTCCGACCCTAGCTAGCCGGGCCTGTACATCGGTCTATTTGCCGACGCAGAACCGCTCGAACACCCGGCCGAGCACCTCCTCCACGTCGACAACTCCAATCAGCTCGTCGAGCGCAGCCACTGCTTCGCGTCCATGATGGGCCGCGAGCACCGCGTCGCTCCCCGGGTCGAGATGGGGTCGCATTCGGTCGAGCGCAACTGCCGCCCGCTCGAGGCTCACTCGGTGTCGTTCTCGGGTCAGCAATGGCTCCAGGTCTGCACCGCCCGCGCCCGCGCCTGCGAACAGCCGGCCGGCGACCACGTCGCTCAGCCCGCCGAGCCCTTCCCCAGTCACGGTCGAGACGGTGATGTCGCGGCTCATCCGCGGCGCCAGGTCGCCCTTGGTCCGCACCGTGAGCACGCGGGGATCAAGCGCCAACGTGACCTCGTCGGGAGCGAGCGAACGACCCGCCTCGGCACAGAGGAGTACCAGGTCCGCCGCGCCGAGAAACCGATGGCTCACCTCGACCCCGAGCCGCTCGACCGGGTCGTCGGAGTTCCGGAGACCGGCGGTGTCGACGAGGCGGACCGGCCACCCGGCTATCTCGGTCGGCATCTCGATCGCGTCTCGCGTAGTCCCGGGCACCTCGGTGACGAGCGCGCGCGCAGTGCCGAGGAGAGCGTTGAAGAGCGAGGACTTGCCCACGTTGGGACGTCCGGCGAGCACCACCAGCGCCCCCGCTCTCAAGCGCTCGCCTAACGGCGCCGAGGCCACCAGCCGGCCGACTGCCTCGCGCGTCTCGGCCCACTGCGCGATCACCCGCGCGCGGTCGATGGGTCCGTCGTCCTCTTCCGGGAAGTCGATGTCGTAGCTCAGGAGCGCGAGGAGCTCGAGCAGGCGGTCGCGTAGCTGGCCGATCCGCCGCGAGAGCCCGCCATCGAGCTGACGGAGCGCGCCGCGTGCCTGCGAGCGGGCCGTCGCGTCGATGAGGTCGCCGATCGCTTCGGCTTGGAGGAGATCGAGCTTGCCGTTGAGCACAGCACGCCGGGTGAACTCACCGGGAAGGGCCCCCCGTGCGCCGGCGGCTTGAATGGCGGCCTGGAGGGTCGCGGGGACCAAGAGACCGCCATGACAGCTGAACTCGACCAGATCCTCTCCGGTGTAGCTGTGCGGTGCCGGGAAGAACGTGACAAGACCCTGGTCGATCGGCCCTCCGGCCCGATCGTAGAACGACGCGAGCTCGGCACGTCGGGGCACGATTGCATGCGTCGGTTCGGAGCGCATGACCTCGCGCGCAATTGCGAAGGCCCCCCGCCCTGAAAGCCGCACGACCCCGAGAGCGGAACGCCCTGGGGTCGTGGCAAGCGCAACGATCGGATCGGAGAGCATTCGATAGCTACCGCGCGGCTGTCGGTCCGATCTTCCTGAGCCGCTCCTGGGAGATCATCCACTGCTGAGGAATGCTCGCGAGGTTCATGACCGTGTAATACAGGTTGAGTCCCGAGGGGAACGTCAGGAACAGGACCGTCATCATCGCCGGCATGATGTACAGCATCGCCTTCATCTGCGGGTTGGGCGGAAGTCCGCGTTGGCCGAGCCGGGTCACCGCGAACATCGAAAGACCCATGAGTACCGGGATGATGTAGATCGGATCCGGGCGCGAAAGGTCCGGAAGCCAGAGAAATGAGGCCCCTCGAAGCTCGATCGTGTTCGCGAAGACGAAGTAGAGGGCGAGAAGAACCGGCCAAGGCAGGAGCATGGGCCAGCATCCGCTGAACGGATTGACCTTGTACTCCTTGTAGACCTTGAACATCTCCTGCTGAAGCCGCTGCGGATCGCTCTTGTACTTCTCCTGAATCCCCTTGAGGATCGGCTGCACAGCCTGCATCTGCATGCTGGCGCGCATCGCCTTCTGATTGAGCGGCCACAGAACGACCCGAATCAGGACCCCGAACAGAATGAGACCGAGACCCCACGCAAGGCCGAGCCGGTCATGAAACCAGACCAGGAGCCAGCGGGCACCCTCTGCGACAGGGCGGATGATCGTGCGGAAGCCCGGCCAGCCGTACGGGTTGATATCGTCGAAGTCGTGGCCGATCTCACGGAGGCGCGGGTGCTCCATCGGACCGACGTACAGCATGAAGTCGAAGCGGCCAGTGGCCGGAACTGATAGGCTGGTCGTGACATTGGCGGATTCGGGCCGCTTGTGCGCCACGTCCGTGGTCACCGCCGTAACGCCCCCAATCCGCCCGACGCCCGCCTGAGTGCTGTCGAACGCGAGCAGGGCCGTCACGAAGTACTTCGACTTGACTGCGACCCACTCGAACGGCCCATTGATCGCGATCGGTTCACCGACCTTGAGCTCCATGAACCGCTTCAGCGTGGACTTGGTATCCTTGGTGACGAGCCCGCTCTCTCGTCCAAACCCGACGCTGTCCGACTCGGTGTTCCTGAGCCCCGGCCCCATCCCGACCAGCAGGGTGGCGCCGTTCGGCCCGGCGCCGGTCACCCGGCCGGCTACGCCGATCCGGAAATCGTTAGGCGCGAAGGTGTAGCTCAGCTCCACGCCGACCGAGTCGCGCATCGCACTCATCGTGAGCGTAGACGGCTGCGTGACGGTGAGCGAGGGTGCCGAAGGCGTGAATCGCCAGTCGCTCAGGTGCAGGGTATCTCTGCCGACCAATAGCGACAGCTGAAGAAGCCGGCTGTCCGGAGACAGCAGTTGGACCGGCTGCCCGCGCTCCGTCGGGTTGAGGGACTGGTAGTGCGGGAGCATCGCTTCGATCAAACGACCGCCTCGGGTGGAGAAACCGAATTGGTAGAGGCTCGAAGAGACCCGAACCGTATCGCCGGGACCCGCTGCGCCTGTATCGACCGGTGCTCGGACGAGCCCCGCGGCCGGCGCTGCCTCCGCCGCACGCGGAGGGACCGGCGTCGTCACGACGCTGCTATCCGGCAGAAGCGGCCGCTTGGGCTTCCAGATCAGCGACGGCACAATGAGCACGACCATCATCAGGACGATGGCCAGGACGAACCGACGATCCATAGTGGGCTTGGTGATCCTGAGAGGGTCAGGGAACCGGGTCGTAGCCGCCCGGATGGAACGGATGACAGCGAACAAGCCGCCGCATCCCCAGCCAGCTGCCCCGGAGGAGTCCGTAACTTTCGATTGCTTCCAACGCGTACTGCGAGCAACTCGGCGTGAACCGGCAACGAGGGGCGAAAGCGGGTGAGATGAACCGCTGGTACCCGCGGATCATCCCCACGCCGAGCCGCGTCGGCCACTTGACCGACAGGGCGACCTTCTGATCAAAGGCCATCGGCCCACCGGACCAGTTGTTCCTGGAGGTCACCGAAGCTCGCGCCATATGCCTCACGCCGCACTCGCACCACGATATCCAATACCGAGCTACTCGATCGGACATTTGCCTTGATCGTGCGGCGCCAAATTTCTCGGAGCCGGCGCCTCAAACGATTGCGGGCCACTGCATTCGACTGGAATTTAGGTACGATCATTCCGAGTCTTGCGTGGCCCGCCTCACCTGGAAACCACCACACCTCGAGGTGCGACAACCGGCGCCGCTTCCCCTGGTCCATCACCCGCCGAAGCTCCTGAGGTCGGGTGAGACGTTCACCCCGCGGGAACCCCTCCGCAGACGTCAGCTACCGCCGTGCTTGTTCGGGATCTTGACCGTCAACTGCTTCCGCCCCTTCTTGCGCCGGCGGCTCAAGACCTCGCGACCCCAGCGCGTCTCCATCCGCGTGCGGAACCCGTGGCGGTTGACGCGCTTACGATTTCGCGGGCGATATGTCGGCCCCATGGACGATCCTCTAGCCTTTGTGAGCCCGGAAAGCTAGCCGCGACAACGCGTTTCGGTCAAGGTTGACTTTTCCACACGGGGATCGTAGAATCGCTCGCCCCAACTACGCGCCTACCTCCAAATTGTTCCCAGAAGTTGGCAATGCAGCTGTCCGTCAAAGACGCGTGGAAGCGGATTCTCGACGAAGCTCGTCGCGAGCTCCCCGAGCAGTCGGTCACCACGTGGCTGACACCTGCGGAGCCCCTCTCTCTCGATAACGATCATCTCGTCCTTGGAGTGCCGGACGAGTTCGCTGTCCAATGGAACGAAGGAAAGCACGCGCTGCTCCTTTCACGCCTCGCGGAGCAAGTACTCGGCCGGAAGGTCGACGTCGGCTTTCGAGTTTCCGAAGACCGCCTGAAACGACCGCAGATCGACTTCTTCGTCGCCCAGCCGGTTGACGCAGCCGCACCCGTCGCTCTACCTGGAACCCTCTCGCCGCTGCCGCTGAACGAGCGCTACACATTCGACACGTTCGTGATTGGGAAGTCGAACGAGCTAGCTGCGGCCGCCGCATATGCTGTCGCCGAAACCCCTGGCAAAACCTACAATCCTCTGTTCATCTACGGCGCCACCGGTCTCGGCAAGACTCACCTGATGCAAGCAATCGCACACATCGTGGTGAAACGGAATCCGGGGACCCGGGTGATCTACGTAGGGGCCGAGCATTTCATCAATGAGGTGATCGAGAGCATCCACGGCAGGACCATGCCGGAGTTCCGGCGCCGATATCGAGCTGACGTGGATCTCTTTCTGGTCGACGACGTGCACTTCCTCGAAGGGAAAGAAGCGACCCAAGAGGAGTTCTTCCATACGTTCAACACACTCTACGAAGCCCAAAAGCAGATCGTGCTCACCTCGGACCGGCCGCCCAAGGAGCTCCCCGGCCTCGAGGCCAGGCTCGTCAGCCGATTCGAATGGGGCATGGTGGCCGACGTCGGCCAGCCGGATCTGGAGCATCGCATCGCGATCCTGCGGAAGAAGCAGGAGCAGGATCACCTCGAGACGACGATTCCCGATGAGGTTCTCTCGTTCATCGCGGAGCATGTGTACTCGAACGTACGCGAGCTCGAGGGCTCCATCATCAAGCTCTTGTTGTACGCGTCGCTCCGGCACAAAGACATCACCATCGAGCTGGCTCGCGAAGCCCTCGCCGACAGGATTCGCCAGGGCGAGCCCGCCGTCGGATCGAACCCGCGCTCGATTCCCACAATTGATCGTGTCCAGGATGTTGTCGCTCGCCGCTGGGGCGTCACGCCGGAGGGTCTCCGCTCGAAGGCCCGCATCAAAACGCTGACTATTCCGCGGCAGATCGCGATGTACCTCGCGCGCGAAGTCTTGAACATGCAGCTCGTCGAGATTGGCCAGGCTTTCGGCGGGCGTGACCATTCGACCGTCATTCACAGTGTGGACAAAGTGCAGCGGCAGCTCGCGCGCGATCGCGCGTTCCGCGAACGAGTTGAGTCGGCTCGAGCAGAACTTGTTGCCGGTTGATCGGGAAGCCCGCAAAACGGCTGTGGAACATCCGGATAACTGCGGGCTCAGTGCCCAGTGATCCGCACTGCTCACACTGCCTACATAACGGCTGCGGATGGTAACTCAGCGCAGCGTATCATGTTCGTGAGATCGTCCACGATGTGGAAGCACTA
>JBDTOH010000163.1:0-10529 GCA_039933355.1 Gemmatimonadota bacterium
TCTGGTGCAGTCGCTGTTCGATCGAGGTACCGCAACGCGCGGCCGGGACTGGGGCCGTCGCGAGGGCGGAATTGACATTCGTCGCGCTCGTGCCACTGTCGTTAGGATTGTCGGCTGCTGAGGCGCGTTCAGGCACCGCTCCGAGCGCGATCAACGCTTCCGTTGGCCGGTGACCGTGCCCTTGAGCTCTCCGCCGTTATAGGTGACGGAGCCGCGAATCTTCTCGCCCTCGAGCACCAGCTTGTACACGAACAAATTCCCTCCGTGCGAGGTCACCAGGTCGAGCGTATCCCCGGTCCGGTTGGCGGACATGATCGACACCTCGCTTGCGCCCACCTGCAACGTCACGGCCGGCGGCGTGTCATCCGGGTCCACAGTCAGAATGCCCGAAAACTGGTTGCCGGGAAGGTCGATCTGGACGTCGTACACCTTCGGATGGGTGGCCACGACCAGCACAAGCCCCGCAAGCGCTGGGGCGGTGCGAGCGGACGCGCCCAAGAGGGCGAGGACCATGAGCGACAGAATCAGGAGAAGCATGAGCCGAGCGGTTCAGGAGCGCGATTGGTGCACCGGGAGCCTCATGATACTCGGCTCCGCTGCGAACGACCAGTTTCGCCCGCGGACCGGTGAGAGGCGAGGTTGCCGCGCTCGGTTGGCCTGGGGTGGCGTTGGCGCTCTCGTCCCGCGTTCCAGTCTCGCCTAACGCTAAGGCCTGGCCGGGGCGGGCAGTACCTTCATGGAGCTGATGATCGGCGCGACCGGGAGAGCGGCGAGGTCCACCACCTTGCCGTCCTTGATCACCGTGTTGATGCGCCGATAGTTGCGCGCGCTCGCCAGCGGATCGGCGTCGAGGATCACGAGGTCGGCGATTTTTCCGGCCTCGAGCGTGCCGAGCTTGGCGTCCACCTTGTATGCCTTGGCGATGTTGCTGGTGGCCGACTTGAGGATCTCCATCCGGTCCATCCCCTGCTCCTCGAGCGCCACCATCGCGTTGAAGTGGCCTTCGCCCAGCTTGACGCGGGAATCGACCGTGTCGGCCGCCGCGGTCTTCGATTCCGCGATCAGCACCGGGTTCTCGATTCCACCGTCCGTCGAGACCAGCATCCTGACGCCGGCCTTGATCATGTTGCGCTCGTTCGTCTTCGCGACCTTGAGATACGGGTTGAGGACCGCGTCCGGCGCGTGCTTCTCCTGCGCATCCAAGTACCGCTGCGTGACCGCGAGGGTCGAGACGGCGATTCCCCGGTCCACCAGCTTCCGAATCGTCTCCTCCGGGATCGGCCTCGTCGGCCCTGAGATGTCGCCATGGGTGACGATGTCCAGCCCCGCTTCGATCGCGAGGTCCATGCTTTCCACCGACGTGGTGTGCGCCTGCACGACCAAGCCGGCTCGGTGCCCCTCCTCGACGATCGCCTTCTGAGCGCGGGGCGAGAACGTCACGAAGTTCATGTCCTTGTGGCCGCTCGCGCCGTACTTGAGGAAGTCGACCTCTTTGTGCGCGTACTCGCGGATGGCAGCGCGCACCTCGTCCGGTGTCATCCAGAGCAGCTTGCGGCCGGTGCCTTGCTCCCATGTCTCGTTGATGCGCTTGGCGAACGCCTTGCTGACGTGCGGGGCCACGTCGGCGAAGAAGTCCGCGGACACCGGTCCGTCGAAACCGATGATGTTGCCGGCGAGATAGATCCGGCTCCCGGGAGCCTGACCCGCGTTGATCATGTCACGCGCCTTGACGAGCGCCGCCCTGGGACCCCATGTGTCGAAGACCGTGGTCTGCCCGGTCTTCAGAGCGATCTGGGCCGCCTCGAGCGCGATCTCGGAGAAGCGGTCTTCATACCGGATCAGCGTCTCGAGATCGATGTTGATCATCAGGTGGATGTTCGCGTCCATCAGCCCTGGGATCACGTACTTACCGCGGGCGTCAAGGCGCTTCGCCCCGCTCGGGATCGAGACGTCACCAGAACGCCCCACCGCCGCGATGCGACCGTCCGTGATCAGCACGACTCCATCGCTGACGGGAGCCTTACCGGTGCCGTCGATGATGGTGGCGCCGGTGATGGCGAGCGACTGCGCCGATGCGGAGCCGGCGAGGACCAAACTGATCAGGATCGAGAGTGCGGACGCTCTCCGTGACGCCATTCTCAGCTCCTCCGACGGATGGTTGTTCGAGCTCACGCTCACTCCCCCCAGACTGTTTCGTACACGCGGAGCCAGTTCTCTCCCAGGACTTTGCGAATCTCACCCGTCGACCATCCGCGCTGGATCAATCCGCGCGTCACGTTCGGCAGCTCCGAGATGTTCTCGAAGCCCTTGACGTAGAACCACGGCGTTAGGACGCTGTACGCCTCCGGGCTGGCGAACTGCTCGCTGCCGTTTGCGTTTCGGTCGGGGATCTTCGCGCCTGACTCCGCAGCCGATCGTTCGCGCGGCGGCTCAGGAACGGGTTTCGTGCCGCCGAAGGTAAAGTCCGGGCCGAGGCCGACGTGATCGACGCCGACGAGTTTCTTCAAGTAATCGTACTGGTCGAGATGTTTTTCCAGGCCGACCTGTGGGGTACGAAGCACGCCGGCGTCGTTCCTCGTCCGCGCGTGGAAATCGTTGAACCCGGTGAGGCCAATCACTCCACCGGTCTTTGCGATCGCCTCGAGCACCCGATCGCTCGTACACCGTGGGTTGTCGTTCAGGGTCTTGATGTTCGTATGCGAGCACATGACCGGCACGCCCGATGACATCGCCAGAGCATCGAGCGAGGTCTGCTCCCCCGTGTGGCCACCGACGTCCAGCACCATGCGGAGCTTGTGGATCTCCTCCACCAGCTTTCGCCCGTTGCGGGTCAAGCCGATATGTGGTTCGAGGCAGCCAGCGCCAAACACGTTCGCGAGGTTGTACGCGATGCCACAGGTCCGGAGCCCCAGCTCGTAATACCCGCGCAGGTTGGCGATGGCGGGACCGGCGAGCGCGCCCTGATTGCTGTCCTCGGACAGCTGCTCCGAGGATTGCCAGCCCAGGATCTGGGCCACCTTGCCTTGGTTGTGCGCCGCGCGAATCTCCCGAACCGTTCGCGCCGCCACGATCCGATCGCGGTTCCGTGCGTAGAATGCGTGCGAATCGGCCAAGTCGGTCAGGGTCTGGTGCTCCGCGCGGAGCCAAGCGGCAACGCCCCCCTGTTTCAGCAGGTCGAGATATTCGACGCTGAGACTCGACGGATCGAGCCCGTTCATCACGATCGTCGAGCGATGAATCGCCATTGGATCGCGGCCCTGGCTCCGGTCGTTCGCGTCGTCCTGTGTCGCCGCGCGCGCCACGGCTGCGGCACCGGTGATGCTCACCGTTGAGGCGATCGCCGTGGCCGCCACGATGTCGCGCGCGAACTCGCGACGGGTCATCCCTTGATCCCGCGTCATTGTGCCGGCTCCCATGCGCCGTGTGGATGGGTCCGCTTCATCGGCCATACCTCGTCCATCGTATCGCCGTTCCACAGCGTACCCGCCTTCATGACGTAACGAATTGAGTTGGTATTCTTGAGATCGACGAGCGGATTCCGATCAATCCCGGTCGCCGATTCTTGCGTGACGGATCCATCCGTGGTGCTCTGGCCAACCTCACGATGTCCGGATCTTTGGGAGGATTGCCTGGCGTTCGCTACCTCGGCCGGAAGTCCGCAATCGCGACGTGGATCGCGGACCGGGCCGGTGAACAGCGCCGCCGCACCGGGCTGTCCCGGCCCGGAGGGGGGATCCCGCCCTCAGTACAATCCGCGCAGCCCCGTTCGAATCTCGTCGGGTAGATTCGGCTGCGCCTCGATCCGGTCGAGAAACTTAGCGTCATCCATCACCGTGAGTGGATCGAGCACGATCGGCGAGAGCAGGCTCGAGAGCGGACCCGCGGCGACTTTGGCCGCCTCGATCTCGGGCCCGGTGAAGTCATTGGGACCGTCAAAGGGAAGTCTCGGCCGGAGGTCGGCCCCGGTCTCATGGATCTCGTCGAGCGCGAGCGTCCACGTGAGCTCCGGGCGATCCAGCGCGCGCTTGGCCTCCTTCTTCGGCTTTTCGAGCGCGCGCGCCAGCTTGACGATGTCGCGGAACGCCTTCTTGAGCTGGCTCGTCGCCGTCTTGAGGGTCACCTGCCGAACGTCGGGATCCGCCGTCTCTTGCGTCAGGAAGAGTCGCCTGCTCTCACCGGCGACCTTGATCTTCTCACCGCCGGGCGAGAGTGCCTCCATGAGAGGAGTGATACCATAACGCGCGACCCCGTTGATCATGACCAACTGGACCGACTTCTCGGTCGCCCGGATCAACGCCCGGTAGGGATCATCCGACGTTCCGTCGATGACGAGGAGATCGGCTCGCTTCCCTGCCTCCAAGCTCCCGAGGGCCTTGGACCACTTGAGGATGTCGGCGCCGTTCCGGGTTGCCATGGCGACCACCTCCCGCTCCGAGAACAGCCCGCCGAGCTTCTCGCTCCACAGCCACGCGACCTTGAGCTCGCCGAGCAGATTTTTGCTGCCGGTGGGAGACCAGTCGCTGCCTAACCCGATCCGGATTCCGGCGGCCTTGGCGTCCGCGATCGCCGCGGTGTCCCCATAGAGCAGCAGGTTGGAGAGCGGAGACCAGACGATCGCCCCGGAGCGCTCCGCCATGATCTGGAAGTCGGCGGCGGTCAGCGCCGCGGCGTGAATTCCCGCCAGCGCGTCGTTGATGGCCCACTCGTTCGGAGCGACTTCGAGCGCCAGGAAGTGCTTTCGCGCGGCGACGTCCTTCCCCTCGCTGAGATGGAGCAGTATGCACTTTTTCCCGCTCGCCTTACCGACCCGCGCCAGAAACGACTTGGCGTCCTTGGCCACGACATCGGCGATTCGGGCGTCCACTTCCGGCAGGTCGGGATCGTCGGTCTGCTCCGCGTTCCTGACCAGCCCCCGGTAGTACCGGACGACGCCGGCATTGCTGGCGAGCCGGACGCCTTGGGTCGTGGTCACGCCGGCGAGGAGACACTTCGCCTCGACATAGCGGACCAGCGCCGGGAGCAGCGCCGGCGTCTTGCCGATCACCGTCATCGGCCCGCTGATCAGCGTCCGGTAGTCGGCGATCCGGCCCCACTGGTCTCGGTTGGTGAATCGTTTGGGGACCGGCGCCCAGAGCGGCAGGGCCCCGTAGGAAAGGTGGTTATGCAGCTCGATGAGACCCGGGAAGATTGTGCCGTTGGTCTCCACGATCGGCACGGCCTCGAATCCGGCAGGAATCGAGTGCCCCCGGCCGCGCACCGCGACGATGACGCCGTTCTCCAGGAAGAGCACGCCGTCCTTGCGGACCGTGAACTGATCGTCCATCGTGACGATCCGCCCACCTAACGCGACCTTCGGCCCTGCGAGCGGGTCCACCAGCTGCTTGACCACCTTGCCCCGAATCGCGACCGGCTCCACAGCGAGCGGATACCAACGGCGGCCGGCGGTCATGCGACGATCCCCTTGGGAATCGTGATCGTGATGTTGCGCCGCTTCTGGAGGAGGTCCTTCCCCGCTCGCTGTGCCCAGCCGTCGTTCTGGTACATCCACCCTGGCAGGCCCGGCGGCATGTCCGCCTCGGGAATCGGGATCCGGTCGCCGTCCGCCCAGGCGTCGCCGTAGAGCGCAAGCGCCGTCGGCTGATCGGGATGCTGAACGCTCGGCGCCAGCGCCGTGAGGCCGGCGTTCCAGTTCTGCAGCATCTTCTTGGTCGCCGCCGCCAGCGCCACCTTGACGCCTCCGGATGAGCTTTCCGGCTGGGTTGGATGGGTGACGGCCGCAAACCCGACGCTCCGCGCCGCGCCGTTCGGTGTTGCCTTCCAGAACTGCCAGGCCTCGGCTGCGGCCGTCCCGAGCGCGACCACTGCTTCGACCTTACTGCCGAGGAGGAGCGCGTCCAGCCATTGGTTGCGGTAGGTGATCAACCGAGGGTCCTTCCTTGTTTTTGCCTTGACGCTGCCGTACACGCTGAACAGATAGGTGTTGATGAGGACGTAGCTGGTGGTGATGCCGAGCTTCGCCAGGAGCCCTTGCAGCCTGCGGCCGGCTTCGCCGACGAGGATCCGGCGGATCACGGTCTCGTGCTGGGCCGGATCCTGGCCGATCACCAGCACTCGCGCCGAGCCGTCGAGCCGTCCTCGGTGGAAGATCGGCCCCCACTCGACCCGGAATTGGCCGGGCGGATAGACGTCGGTACCGGGGTACTCGGAGGCGAGCGCCCGGAACGGTTCGGCGGCGCAACCTGGATCGAACGGGTGGGTCATGGGCGGCGTTCCTCTCTCTCACGAGTCACGGGGCATCACCGTCGACACATGCGGACTACGGAAACCGTTAGGGTCCGCTCACGAGCAATCGCACCTGCGCGGTTGCCTCTCGGGCCCTCCCGGAACGGTACGACATTGCCGTCATATTCCACGATCGGAAGCGACCACCCAACGGCTCGGGATAAGGTGCAGTCCGAGCCGCACATCGGCAAGTCGTCCCGCAGAACCCGAGCGGCGCGGGACCGACTCCCGGTCGGGCCCGACCACCTCGACCGTCGAGGGACGAGAGGTTCTCCGACGTCGCCGCGGATGGTCTGCATCGTACCGGCCGCATTGCTGCAAGCCCGACGGGCTCCGCGGCGGCTATATTCATCGCGCCCCAGCTCGGAAGGCCGGCGGCGCTCGAATCGGGAGCTCTCTCAGCGCCTGGCGCCTCGGCAGAGCCCGGACTTCCGCCGGGGTCTGGCTTCTGCGACACAGCCTAACGTACAAAGCCTTTCATCTCGACACGGCTGGAGTCGTCAAACGACTGGGAGGAACATGAGCAAGGGATTCGCTTCCACCAACGATGTGGCGGAGAAGACGGTCACCTTCGCCGAGCTCGCGCCGGGCCGGGCCTACGCCTACACCGCCCAGGGCGACCCCAACACCGGCGTCGTCATCGGCGACGACGGCGTCATGGTCATCGACGCGCAAGCGACCCCGCTGATGGCGGCCGACGTGATCGCCCGGATCAGGCACGTCACCGACAAGCCGATCAAATACGTGGTGCTCACCCATTACCACGCCGTGCGAGTACTCGGCGCCAGCGCCTACCACGCCGAGCACATCATCGCAAGCGAGCCCACGCTCGAGCTGATTCGGGAGCGCGGCAAGCAGGACATGGACTCCGAGATCCAACGGTTTCCGCGCCTCTTCCGCGGCGTCGATTCGGTCCCCGGTCTCACCTGGCCCACTCTCGTCTTCGATCGTTCCGTGACACTTCAGATGGGCGGCCTCGAGGTGCGAATCGAGCACGCGGGTCGGGGTCACACGAAGGGCGACACGACCGTCTGGCTCCCCCGCGAAAAAGTGCTCTTTGCCGGCGATCTGGTCGAGTACGGAGCAACTCCGTATTGCGGTGATGCGCAGCTTCAGGACTGGCCCGGTACCCTCGAACGACTCCGCGCGCTCGGCGCCGAGAAGCTGGTGCCCGGGCGCGGTGAGGCGCTCCCCACCGCGGCCCGCGCGGCGGATGCCATCGAGCAGACTCGGCGCTTCGTGACCGATCTCTACCAGACGGTGGCGGCCGGAGTGAGCAGCGGCCGGTCGCTGCGTGAGGTCTATGGGCACACGCTGGACGCCCTGCGTCCACGCTACGGCTCGTGGGTGATCTTCGACCACTGCATGCCGTTCAACGTCTCCCGCGCCTACGACGAAGCATCCGGTCTCGACCACCCCCGAATCTGGACCGCCGAGCGAGATCTCGAGATGTGGCGTCAGCTCGACCAGGCCCGGTGAACGGCGCCGAGGCCGGCGTCGCGACCGGTTGTCGCGACCGGGCCAAGTTCGCATATCGGCGCGCGCCCGACCAGGACGCCGCGACCCCGGTCCGCTGCCCGGTGGTGATCGTGGGCGGCGGAATGGTCGGCCTAACGCTCGCCCTCGAGCTGCTGGATCAGGGCATTCGGCCCGTCGTGGTCGAGCGCAACGATACCGTGAGCGAAGGGTCGCGGGCGATCTGTCAATCGCAGCGCAGCCTCGAGATCTGGGATCGGCTCGGCGCGGGCGACCGAGTCCGGGCTCGCGGCGTGACGTGGAACACCGGAAAAGTGTTCCTCCGCGACACGCTGCTGTACGAGTTCGGGCTCCTCAGCAAGGGCACCCACAAAATGCCCGCGTTCGTCAACCTCCAGCAATATCTCGTCGAGGAGATTCTGATCGATCGGCTCCTCGCCCAGGGCGGTGATATTCGGTGGCGGCACGCCTGCACCGAGGTTGACGGCCGGGACGATCATGTCTCGATACGGGTGACGACTCCGGAGGGAGACTACCGGCTCGAGTCCGAGTGGCTCGTCGCCTGCGACGGCGCGGGCAGCGGTGTGAGGAAACAGCTCGGCCTCGCTCCCGAGGGCGAGGTCTTCCCTGACAAGTTTCTCATCGCCGACGTCAGAATGAAGGCCTCGCTGCCGGCGGAGCGGCGGTTCTGGTTCGAGCCGTCCTTTCATTCGGGCCAGACGGCGCTCCTGCATCGCCAGGCCGACGACGTCTGGCGAATCGACCTGCAACTCGACCGTCACGCGGATGTTCAGACCGAACGGGACCCCGAGCGGGTGACCGAGCGAATTCGGCGGATGCTCGGCCCGGGGGTCGAGTTCACCCTCGAATGGGTCAGCATCTATGTCTTTCAGTGCCGAACGCTCGACCGTTATGTGCACGGCCGGATCATCTTTGCCGGCGACAGCGCGCACCAGGTCTCACCGTTTGGCGCGCGGGGTGGGAACGCCGGCGTCCAGGATGCGAACAACCTCGCGTGGAAGCTCGCCCGGGTGATTCGCGGGTCGGCAGGCCCGGGCCTGCTACCCTCGTATGAAGCGGAGCGAATCGTCGCCGCCCGGGAGGACATCCTGCACTCCACCCGCGCGACCAGCTTCATGACGCCGAGGACCCGAGCCACGCGTGCGATGCGAGACGCGGCATTGCGGCTCGCGGGAAATGATCCGGCCTACCGGCCGCTGATCAACTCGGGCCGTCTCTCGGTGCCGGCGCACTTTCGGCACTCTCCGTTGAGCACGGCCGATCGGGGCAGCTTCGACGCGGCGTTAGGTCCCGGGTCCCCGGCGGTCGACGCGCCCCTCGAGGCGGACAGCGGGTCCGGCTGGCTGTTGAACCGCCTCGCCGCCCGCTTCACACTGCTCGTCGCCGGTGACGGACCTCCGGGCTCAGCGGATCGGCCTTCCGTGGCCGGCGAGGAAGTGGACGTCGTTCGTGTGGGCGGGGCGGCTCTCCGCGATGGGCAGGGTGTCGCCGCTCTGCGCTACGACCTCGAGCCCGGCACCTGCTATCTCTTCCGGCCCGATCGGCACATCGCCGCCCGATCTCGCGACTTCGACGTTCAGTGGCTCGAGCGCGCCGTGCAGACCGCTCTCGGGTACGCGTGACGATGCCGGACCGACCTGGATTCACCGATGCCGACGCGACGTACGCGGCCATCGTGGCGGCGATCGAAGCGGCCGGCGACGAGCGGGCTCTCGCGTTCCTCTCCCGACTCGTGCTGCTGCTCGCCGCTGAGGTGCGGGACCACGAGACGATCGTCGCGATGCTGGCGAAGGCGAGCGAGGATCTCGACAGGACAGAGTGAGCAGCGGGATCACCGGTAGTAGGATGTGCGACTAAAGCGCTTTGTGTGGTAGCAGTTTCGCCACTCGGCCTGGTTAGCCTCCAACGAGGCTCTTGCCGAGATAGCGTGAGCCCGGAATTGGATTCGGTCGATACGGCGGAATGTCGCGGAATCCAAGCTCCTCGTAGAGCCGTTGCGCTTCCGTCATCATCGGCAGCGTGTCGAGAACAACCTCCGTGTACCCGATCGTGCGAGCCTCAGCCAGGAGCCGCGAGACCAGCGCCCTGCCGACGCCCAGGCCCCGTCCGGATGGACGGACGAAAACCCGCTTCATCTCGCATCGCGACCCCTCCGACGCTCGGAGCGCGCCGCATCCAACCGGCACTCCGTCGTCCGCAGCGAGGAGAAGCCGCCCGCTGGGAGGCGTGTAGTCGCCCGGCAAACCGTTCACTTCGGCGTCGAACCCCTGAAAACAAAGATCGACGCCGAGAGCCGCGTGATACTCGAGAAAAAGGCCGCGCACGATGGCGACCTCGGGTCCCAACCCGGCTGGAGCAATCGTCAGCATGGTGGGTGACCCTAACTCATACCGGCTTTGGATTCCGTGACACGAGGTACGTCACCGCCGCGAACACGAACGCGATTCCAACCGCAATGATCTCCCTCCGCGTGAGCGTGGTAGCGAGCGCGGCCACGAGCGCCATCGCCAAGATCGGAATGATGGGCCCTCCGACGAGCCGAAACGGCGCCTGGTCCTCGCCGACATGCCGCCGCTGCAGCACCACCGTCGCGGCGCAACAGAGGAAATAGACCACCAGCAGGGCAGGCGAGAGTTTGACCGCGGCCGCAATGGCGACGAGCGCGCCGGCCACGAGCGGATGCCGGTCGCGCCAGAGCCACGCTCCCAGCAGCACGGGAATCAGGAACGCGTTGGCATTCGCGGACACCG
>JBDTOH010000164.1:0-10484 GCA_039933355.1 Gemmatimonadota bacterium
GGAGTAAACCGGAATGAGCATCTTTTCGCAGTCCAGCGGCACCAGCAACGGTCCGGCCGCGCCGGCCCGGCGCCGCCCCGACGCGCACACGCTTTCGATCATTGCGGCTGACCTCACCGTGACCGGCGATCTCAGCGCGGAAGGCGTCGTGCGGGTCGAGGGCCGAGTGACGGGCAACGTCAGGGCAGGGCAGCAGATCCTGTTGTCGGAGGGTGGAGTCGTTGACGGAGACCTCGAAACCCGGGAGGCCGTCATCGCGGGCGAAGTTAGAGGTACCATCGTGGTTTCGGAGCGACTCGAGGTTCAAGCGACCGCCATGGTGGCCGGCGACGTCACGACCCCTCGTCTGCTGGTACACGAAGGCGCCAGAATCAACGGCGCCGTTCGCATGGAGGTTGTCAGCAAGACTTAATTGACGCGTGGGAGGGAACATGACGGGAACTGGGACGGGGCGGCGTCTGACAGCCTTGGCATTGCTGTTCGCGGCGGCGTGCGGCGGCGATGGAAAGGCGACACCGGCCGGGTTTCGAGTTGGTCTGGTCACGCCGGGATCGGTGACGGACGCGGCGTGGAATGCCGGCGCCTACGCGGGGCTCAACCTGATCCGCGATTCGTTACGGGTCTCCGTCAGCCACGTCGAGGCACGGACGCCCGGTGAGCAGGAGGAGGCGCTGCGTACTTTCGCGACCCAGGGATTCGACTTGGTGTTTGGTCACGGCTTCGAGTTCCAGGGCGCGGCCGAGCGAGTCAGCGCCGAACATCCGAAAACCGTCTTCATCATCACATCCGGTGAGGCGGTCCGAGGCAACGTCTCTCCGCTCATCTTCCGAATCGAGGAAGGTACTTATCTCGCCGGAGTCGTCGCGGGCGGGATGACCAAGAGCGGAAAGATCGGCTTCATCGGCGGAATCGAGCTGCCCCCGATCAAACGGGGATACGAGGGGTGGGTCCGAGGCGCCCAGTCGGTCAGTCCCAAGATCGAGACTCGGGTTGCCTATCTCAATACGTTCGATGATGCGGCGGCCGGCAGAGAGGCTGCACTGGCCATGATCCGGCTCGGCGTCGATATGCTCCACCATAACGCGGATGCCGCAGGCCTCGGCGTTTTCCAGGCCGCAAAGGAGAACCCGGGAGTCTATGTCTTCGGCGCGAATGCGGATCAGACCTCGTTGGCGCCCGAGCGGGTTCTCGGATCCGCGATCATCGATCTGCCGCGGGCGTTTATCTCGGTGGCCAACGACGTGAAAGCGGGGACCTTCAAGCCCAAGGTGGAGAGCTTCGGCCTCCAGGGCGGCGTGATCCGCTACGTTCCGAACGCCGCTCTCGAGAGCTCGATTCCGGCCGCTGTCCGCCAACGGGTCGCCGCGGCCGCGGACTCAATCGCCGCGGGGACGCTCAAGCCGGTCCCGCCGGCTTAGCGGCGAGCCATGCCCGTCGCTCTCCGTGAGCTGGTCGAGTACCTCGACGGCTACCTCCGAATTCGGGAAGTCCCGGACGAACCCACCGCGGTCAACGGCCTGCAAGTCGAGAATAGCGGAGCCGTCAGCAGAATCGTGGCGGCCGTGGACGCGTCGCTCGCCACAATCGAGGGCGTGGCGGGCCAGAGCGAGGCGCGTAGTACGCTGCTCCTCGTTCATCATGGACTCTTCTGGGACGGTAACCAGCCGGTGACCGGCCGCCGCTACCGGAAGCTCCAGTCGCTTCTATCGAAAGACATCGCGGTGTATTCCGCGCACATCCCTCTGGATCTCCACGCCGAGGTAGGGAACAACGTGGTCCTCGCCAGGCAACTCGGGCTCGAGCAGCTCGGGCCCTTCGATCTGTACCGAGGTGTCCCGATCGGGGTCCAGGGGGAGTCGCCGGCGGGCCTCACGCGGGAGGGGTTGGTCGAGGTGCTCGATCAAATGCTTGGCACCCGATCTCGGCTAATTCCGGGCGGTCCGCCCATGGCGGGACGCGTGGGCGTGATCACCGGTGGAGGGGGCAATCGGATTTCCGCAGCGCGTCAGGCCGGCTTGGACACGTTCATCACGGGCGAAGGGCCCCATCACACCTTCTTCGACGCGATGGAGCTTGGCGTCAATGCGATCTTCGCGGGGCACTACGCCACGGAGCAGGTCGGCGTACAGGCGCTCGCGGAGCATCTCGAGGAGCGGTTCGGGCTCGCGTGGGAATTCCACGCCCATCCCACAGGCCTCTAACCTCACGCGGCTTTCAGAGGATGCCCCCGCCAATTCTCGAGCTGTCCGGCATCCGAAAACGGTTCGGCTCCGCAGAGGCGCTCAACGGAGTCGACTTCTCTCTCGCGCGGGGTGAGGTGCACGCCCTGCTCGGGGAAAACGGGGCCGGGAAGTCGACGCTGATGCACATCGCCTACGGCATGCTGACGCCCGACGCGGGATCGATCCGGGTCGGCGGCAGCGGGGTCAGGTTTCGATCACCCCGCCAGGCTATTGCGTTAGGCATCGGGATGGTTCACCAGCACTTCACCACGGTCGGTCCGATGACCGTGGAGGAGAACCTCTGGCTCGCGGCGGGCCGGCGGGCCCCCTGGACCGCGGGCCGAGTCGCGGGGCTGGAGCGGCTCTACGAGGGGATCAGCCCCACGGCGCGAGTTGAAGAGCTCAGCGTCGCGGTGAAGCAGCGGCTCGAGATCGTCAAGGCGCTCGCGGCCGACGCCCGGGTGCTCCTTCTCGACGAGCCGACCGCGGTATTGGCGCCCCCCGAGGTCGACGACCTGCTGACGGTGCTCAGGATCTTCGCGGAGCAGGGCGGTGCGGTGGCGCTCATCACGCACAAGCTCCGTGAGGTTTTTGCCGCTGCGGATCGGGTCACGGTGCTCCGGCAGGGGGCGGTCACCCTGCGGGGCCTCCGGCAGGATCTGACGGAAGAAGGGCTCGCGCGAGCGATGATCGGGGCCGACCCGCTTGAGCGGGTGGTTGGGGACGAGCCGCCGCGCCGAGGCCGGAGCGGGTCTGCCGATGAGCCGGGGATCCTGGTACGCGGACCCGGCTTTGCGATTCGGGGAGGGGAGGTCGTCGGGCTGGCTGCGGTGGAAGGAAACGGTCAACGAGCGTGGCTCCGGGTCATCGCGGGCGTCGAGCCAGGGAGCGGAGTCAAGGTGACCGGCCCGGTCGCGTTCATTCCCGAGGATCGCACGACCGAAGGGCTTATCCCGGCATTCAGTCTGACGGAGAACGTCGCGCTCGGTCTCCGAGACGATCCTCGGTGGGCTCGGGGTCCGTGGCTATACTGGCCGGCGGTCAGCTCACGCACGGCGGAGCTGATCGCTGGATTCGATATCCGGGCCTCTGGGCCGGACGCGCCGGCTTCGAGTCTGAGCGGAGGCAACCAACAAAAGCTGGTGTTCGCACGGGCGCTCGAGCTCAGACCTCGGGTGCTCGTGGCGGAGAACCCAACCCGTGGACTCGACGTCCACGCGACGGCTGAGGTGCATCGTCGTCTCCGCGAGACGGCGCGCGAGGGCAGCGCGGTCGTGCTCTATTCGGCGGATCTCGACGAGGTGCTCACGCTCGCCGATCGGGTCTTTGTGATGTATCGGGGGGTTGTCCAGGAGGCGCGGGCCGGCGCCTCTCGGGATGAGATCGGCCGAATGATGCTCGGCCTCTTCGGAGACTCGACCGGATGAGCCGGTCCATTCTCTTCTCCCGGACGCTGCAGAGTCCGGTCTTTGCTGCCGCCGTGGCCGCGGCTCTCGGACTTGCGGTTCTCGCGATCGGGCTCGCTGCCGCAGGCTACGATCCGGCGTCGGCGTTAGGCGCGCTCTGGCGGGGCGCGTTCGGATCGTGGTACGCGTTCACGTCGGCGACCTTGGTCCGGGCGACGCCGCTCATCGTGCTGGGGATCGGGTTCGCGCTCGCGATGCAGGCAGGGGCGCTCAACATCGGGGCCGAAGGCCAGTTCTACGCCGGGGCGATCGCCGCGACCTGGGTGGCGCTTCACGTAGGCGGGGTACCAGGCGTTGTGGCGATTCCGGCCGTGCTCGCGGCCGGCGCTGTGGCGGGAGCACTCTGGATTCTCGGGCCAGTCGTGCTCCGGCTCCGGTTCGGTGTGCTTGAAGTCATCAGCACGCTGCTCCTCAACTTCGTGGCGGAAGCGCTCGTGAGCTTGATGGTGCAGGGCCCGCTCCAAGAGGCCAAGCACATCTATCCCCAAAGCGATCCGATCCCGACGAGCGCCCGGCTGCCGCTCATGCCCGGCACGCGGCTCCACGTGGGACTGCTGCTGGCGGTCGGTCTCGGGGCGGCTGCCTGGGTTGTCCTCCGGCGGACTCGCTGGGGCTTTGCGCTTCGGGCGGCCGGTGCGGGTCCGCGTGCAGCGCAGGTCATCGGGCGGATTCGGGTTCCGCGAACCCTCGCCACGGGTCTGTTGATCTCGGGATCGCTCGCCGGACTCGGGGGTGCCATCGAGATCACCGGCGTGACCTACGCCCTGTTTCAGAACCTGTCGCCGGGATACGGCTTTCAAGCGATCGCCGTCGCGCTGCTCGCGCGGCTCAATCCGCTCGGGGTCGTAGCCGCCGGTCTTCTCTTCGGCGCGCTCGAGGCCGGGGCGGGCGGGATGCAGCGCGAGGCCGGGGTGCCGGCCGTTGCCGTCGACGTGGTGCAGGCCGTCGTGATCGTGGTCACGCTCCTGTCCGTCGCGGCCTCATCGGCGCGAGCCGCGGCGGCAGCGCCGGAAGCGACCTGAAGGTGGGTGTCCTCGAGGGGTTTCTTGCCGCCGCAATCAGGATCGCGACGCCGCTCCTGTTCGCGGCGACCGGCGAGCTGGTGACGGAGCGCGCGGGCGTGATCAACCTCAGCGTCGAGGGCGCGATGCTCGCGGGAGCCCTCGGATCTACGTTAGGCGCATTTCACGGGAGTCCCTGGGTCGGCGTGCTCTGCGGGGTCGCCGCGGGACTCTTCACCGCCCTCTGCTTCGCGCTCATCGCTCTCGGTGCGCGGACGGACCAGATCATCACCGGAACCGCGGTCACCCTCGGCGTCATCGGAGCGACCGGAGTGATCTATCGGCGAGCGTTCGGCGCGGCCGGGGCCGGTCTCTCGCTGCCAACGTTCGGGAACGTCGCCATTCCCGGGCTGTCGAAGATTCCTCTGGTGGGACCCGGCTTCTTCAACCAGCCGTCCCTCACGTACATCGCGTGGCTGCTGGTCCCGGTCGTTTGGTGGGGGCTCTACCGGACGAGATGGGGTCTTACGCTCAGGGCGACGGGTGAATCCATGCACGCGGCCCGGGCAGCTGGGGCTCCCGTTCTCCGAATCAAGATCGTGGCGACGTTGTTCGGCGGTGCGATGAGCGGCTTGGCGGGAGCGACTTTGGTCCTGGCTCAAGTCGGAACTTTTGCCGAGCGGATGACGGGAGGGCGAGGCTTCGTCGCGATCGCCATCGTTGTGCTGGGGCGCTGGCATCCGGTAGGTGTGCTGGTTGCGTCGGTGCTCTTCGGGGCCGCCAACGCGCTCCAGTTCGCGTTCCAGGCGATGGGTCTCTCCGTACCCTATCAACTCTTCTTGATGCTGCCGTATGTCCTGGCCCTGGTTGCGCTGGCCGGCGCCGTGGGCAGGACGCGCGCACCGGCCGAGCTCGGGCGGCTCAGCGACCGGCGTTAGGACGCTCGATACCGGATCCCGCCTCCAACCACTGTCATCGACACCGGTAGGTCGAGGAGCTGTTCGGGCGGCCCGGCCCGAAGGTCGGTGGCGAACGCGGTGAAGTCGGCGACGCGGCCGGGTCCGAGCGCCCCGGCGGTTCGTTCGGTGAAGGATGCATAGGCCGGTCCCCAGGTCATCAGCCGAAGCGCGGCCATTCGGTCGATCGCCTGGTGAGGCTGCCAGCCGCCGGAGGGCTCCTCGTCGGGTCCGCGCCGCGCCACCATCGCATAGAGCGTCGCTCGGGGATCGCCGGAGACGGAGGCGGGAAAGTCAGAACCCGCCGCGATCGGCGCGCCCGTAGCGAGTAGGTCCTTCGTCGCGGAGACCCACGGTAGCCTCGCGGGGCCGACCCGGTCCGCTGCCCACCGGGCGTACTCGCTGATGAACACCGGCTGAATCGATGCGACCACTCCGAGATCCGCGAAGCGGAGAAGGTCTCGCGGATCGAGCACAGAGGCGTGCTCGACCCGAAAGCGGAGCGCCCGGGCCGCGTCGCTCGCGGTCTCATAAGCGTCGAGAACGTCCCGGATCGCGAAGTCGCCGATCGCGTGCGTCGCAACCTGAATTCCTCGCTCGGCCGCCTTGAGCACCCACTCCATGAGCTCGCCCGACTCGATCAAGTCGATGCCGAGGTGGCCCGGAGAGTCGTGATAGGGAGCAGTCAAACGGGCGCCGCGGCTCCCGAGCGCGCCGTCCCGGAAGAGCTTGATCGTCCGGAGCGTGATCTGGTGCTTCGTCGCTCGGGGACCGTTCTCGACCAGGTCTTGAGCGAGATCCCCCGGCGCCGTCGCCATCGCGTAGACCCGCGTGGGCAACGGTCCTTCGCGGCCGAGCCTGTAGTAGAGGTCGAGCGCGTCGGCGTCGATGCCGGCGTCGTGAACGGTGGTGAGGCCCCAGGCCGCGCACCGAGAAAGCGCAAGGTGGATTCGTTCTTTTCTCGATTGCTCAGTGGCAGGGGGGATCGCGGCAAGGAGAGGCGCCATTGCTCCATCGATCGCCACACCGTTCGGTCCGCCCGCGGTGTCGCGAACGAAGCGGCCCGCGCTCGGGTCACCGGTGGAGGCATCGATGCCGGCCGCCGCCAGGGCCGACGAGTTCGCCCAGACGGCGTGATGATCGATCCGGGTTAGGAGGACCGGATGGCGACTGGTGGCGCCGTCGAGATCGGTCGCGGTGGGGAAGGCGGCCGGCTCGAAGAAGCTCTCGTCCCATCCACTGCCGCGGACCCAGCTGCCGGCGGGAAGCGTGACGGCGCGGGCC
Organism: Gemmatimonadota bacterium; assembly: GCA_039933355.1. Taxonomy (GTDB): domain Bacteria; phylum Gemmatimonadota; class Gemmatimonadetes; order Gemmatimonadales; family GWC2-71-9; genus SHZU01. The sequence goes on from JBDTOH010000164.1 coordinate 6,930, forward strand.
GCTACGGCCGCGATGATCTCGTCCCGGTCGAGGTGGCGAAGATCGAGCTGGCCGAGCGCTTCACCAAGCCATTCGACGTGAATGTGCGCGTCCACCAGTCCCGGCACCGACACGCCCGGGACCTCGATCACCTCGGCTCGGGCCCCGGCCGCGCCGCGCATCGAGCGGAACCCACCGGTCCCGACGACCATCTCGCCGTCCACTGCGATCGCCTCGACCTCGGGACGCTCCCGCTCGAGCGTCACGAAGCGTCCAACGAAGATTCGCACCTATTGCATCCGGCCGTACTTACGGAGCACCGCGAGCAGTCGATCGTGGGGAAGCGCGTAGACGCGATGTCCGTTCGCGCCGGTCATCGTTTCCGCCGCGAGCATCGCGTTGAGGATTGCCTCCGAGGTCGCGTCCACGGTCGCCTCGAACAGGGCGTTGATCGAGCCGCCATTGGGAAGCGCCGTAACCGTCGTGATCTTCTCTTCCGATGACGCCGCCTCGGGATTGGCGGTGGAAAACGCGATGAAGATGTCGCCCGAGGAATCGCCGCCGATCCCGCCCAACCGACCGATACCCAGCGCGACCCGCTTCACCACGCGTTTGAGCTGATGGGGCATGAGGGGCGCGTCGGTCGCGACCACGACGATGATCGAGCCAAAGTCGCCGAGGTCACTGCCTTGTCCGGATGCGCACGGGCGCGACCCGACGGTGCTGCCATCCGGCAGCGGTGCGTCGCAGGGGAGGAGATCCGGAATCTCTTTTCCGACCGGGACACCGGCCACGCTGAACCGGGTCCGCCCGCCATAGTTGCATTGGACCAGAACTCCGACCGTATACTGCTGGCCGGCCGCGGTGATCTGCCGGGATGATGTGCCGGTCCCGCCTTTGAACTGGTTGCATGTCATGCCGGTCCCACCGCCCACGTTTCCTTCCGGCACCGGCCCGCCTTTGGCGCCGTCGATTGCCTGGAGCGCGTGCTCCTTGCTCACGTGAAAGCCGTTGATGTCGTTCAGCCCGCCGTCCCACGTTTCCGCCACGACCGGAAGCGACCACGCGAACGGCTTTCCCTTTCGAACTGCCCAGTCGATGACCGCGTCGTGGACAATGCCGACGCTATGGGTGTTCGTGATCATGACCGGTCCGCCGAGGGTTCCCGATTCATCGACCCAAGTCGTGCCGGTCATCTCGCCGTTGCCGTTGAGTGTGAACCATGCCGCAAACACTTCTCTGGTGTCAGTTTTTCCGCGCGGCAGGATGGCTGTGACGCCGGTGCGGATCGGGCCTTTGCCGGGAATCAGCTTGCCTTCGCCGGAGATGAGCGTTGTCACGCCGACTTCGACGCCGGCCACGTCGGTGATCGCGTTGAGGGGGCCGGGAGTGCCGTCTAGCGGGATGCCCATCTCGCGCGCGCGAGGCTTTTTCTGCTGGGCTTCGAGACCGGTCGCCGTTAGGGTGAAGGCGATGGCAAGGACGAGCTGAGCGAGTCGCGACATGGAGGACCTCTGGGGGAGTAAATCGGGCGGAATGTAGACCGGCGCCGGTGGACCGCGCCACTTGAGATCGGCTTCATCCAGCATCAGCTTCAAGCCACCGGGGTCGATGTTGGATCGAGCCGGTGCCCGCTCGGCTTCGAGTCAGCCCGGGCTGAAGGCGAATTCCTTCAAGACGAGCCCTGATGACGTGGCTCGGTCCGCCGCACGGTACCGGGGCCCGATCCGTCGAGTATCGGGCTCTCAGTTGGTCGGCGGAACGGATCGGGGAGCCAACATGGCGGATTGACGTGCAAATCATGCCAACTCGAGTCGACTGAGCTAGGGAAGCGGGATCTCGGCCCGTGGTGAACTCAAACTCGGAAGTCGGAGGACACATGCGTTGGATTCCCGGCTCTAGCGACCGCAACGTCGAGGACCGCCGCGGCTCGAGCGGTGGAGGTGGGTTGGGCTTCGGGGGCGGAGGTTTGGGAGGTCGGTCGATCGGTGTCGGCGGCTTTCTCGTGCTCCTCGTCCTGAGTGTCGTATTCCGTCAGGACCTGTTCAGCATGCTCGGCAGCGATACCGGAGATCCGGCCGCGCCGGTACAAACGACTCCAGCCGGCCCGATCAAGACCACCGCCGACGAGGAGAAGCTCAAGGACTTCATCACGTTCGTGCTCAACGACGTCCAGGGCGTCTGGGCGAAGGTTCTCCCGACTGTGGGCAGCCAATACCGGGATGCGAAGCTGGTCCTCTTCCGCGACGGCATCGAGTCGGCCTGTGGCTTCGCCCAAGCTGCGACCGGTCCGTTCTACTGTCCCGGCGACGAGAAGGTCTATATCGATCTCGGGTTTTATCAGGAGCTCAAAGAGCGATTCGGCGCTCCCGGCGATTTCGCGCAGGCCTACGTGCTCGCTCACGAGATCGGGCATCATGTGCAGAAAATCCTTGGCACCGAGCCCCAAGTCCGCCGGCTCCAGCAGCAGCAAGCGGGCAGGGCGAACGACCTCTCAGTGCGGATGGAGCTTCAGGCGGACTGTTACGCCGGGATCTGGGGTCACTCCGCCCAGCAGGCCGGCCAGCTCGAGGCCGGCGATGTCCAAGAAGGCCTCGGCGCGGCCGCCGCGGTCGGGGATGATCGGATTCAGCGAATGGCGACCGGCCGGGTTCATCCCGAATCGTTCACGCACGGCACGTCCGCGCAGCGAACCGAGTGGTTCAAGCGCGGCTTTACATCGGGCAAGCTCCAGGACTGCGACACCTTCCGTTAACGGGTGGGAGCCCGTCGGTCAGCCGCTGGAAGCCCGGCGGCGCGCCGGCTGCTGGGTCGCGTTCTCCGTTTTGGGCTCGTTCGATCGCGCGACGATCACACTCATCCCTCGCCGCCGCCGGCTTCGGACCGCAAGCACCTGCGAAGCGGTGCGGATCTCGTCGAACAACCGCCCGCCCGAGACTGACAGCCCCAGCACGGTTCTGATTCGAGCGACGTGTGAATGATTAACGTGGCTCACGATCTCCACGCCGCTCCGCCAGTGGCGCTCCTCCACTATCTGGTCGTCGCGGATCTGGTGGACGCGCATATGACCTCCATGACTTCGGGAACGACAAAAGGCGCACCGAGCCGAGGTACTGGCTCGCGGTGCGCCTTCCACTGACGAAGACCGTAATCTTCGCCCGCCAAGGTGGCGCCCTAACGTTCTGGACGCATGTCCCCGCTACGATAGGATTCGCCGCGGGGGGTGTCAATACCCGCTTTCGCGCCGAGAGAGCTGCACCAAGCGGCTGAGCGGCCGGCCAACCCGTAGTGTTCGGCGACAACCGCCGACGAGGATCACCCCACCGGAGAGTATGCCTCGACGCTCACAGGTATATTTGACACTGTAACGCTCAGCCCGGCGATACGGACTTTTTCGCCCGCGGATTCGCCCTCGCGCAATCGCGGTTCTCGAACCGGCCGCCAATCCTCCCATCAACGAGCGTCTCATGGCTCGACGGATCCGTGTCCAGATCGTTGCTCTCCTCCTCCTCCTGGTAGACGCCGGACACCTAGCCGCCCAGGTGGATGCCAAGGTTATCCAGGAGATGAGATGGC
>JBDTOH010000165.1:0-10477 GCA_039933355.1 Gemmatimonadota bacterium
GGCGATGGCCCGCCCAGACCACGATGCAAGCTCCGGCTGCGAGACATCCGTGCATGATGGGCCCGACCCGGCGCCCGAGCCACGACCGCCGCCGGAGGAGCGCGATCCGCTCAGCCTGAAACCGGACGTGAACGGCTTCGTCCACGAGGATCCGGCGGCAGATCGATCGCAACACCGGGGAGCAGGTCGCCCTCCCCAACGCCGCGTAATACACTTGCGCGATGATCTCGGCGGTGATCAGCACCGAGAGCATCGTCTCCAAGCCCGCCAACCGGCGTAGCCGGCGAAAGATGCCGTCCACCGACGTGTGCCGGACCAGCGGAATCGCCTCGAGCTCGAGAAACTGGGCGAGATAGCGGGCGTGTTGCTGCTCCTCGCCGATGAATCGGTCGATGGTGGCCGGATACGCCAGGTCACCGGTCCGTCCGGCATGCTCCGCGGCTACTGCCCTGAACCGACGGCCCTCCGAGCTCTCGCCTAACTGGAATTCCTGAATCGAGCCCGCGACCGCGTCCCGCTCGGCCTGATCCAACCACGGTCCCAGGCCCCACGGGACCGCCTCGATCCGCGCCGTGCTTTCCTCGAAATGGCGAAGCCACGCCGTCGAAGAGCGGGGTCGCAGAACCGGAGACCGGCGCGTCACACCTTCGCCGGCCCGACGAGCGCGAGCGACGAGCGCCGTTGGACGAGAGGATTCCCCTCGCCGGGAACCAGGTAGTCGATCCCGCCCTTCCAGGTCACGATGAGCCTCGGCTCGGCGGCTTCGGCGGGAAGCGCGAAATGGAGCTCGCGCTCCATCGTCTCCCCGGCCCGGAGCGGCTCGGCGATGACGCCGTCGGACGGGAGATATTCGCGCCCGGTTCGATCGACCACGCCGATCCAAAGCTCGCTCGGGTATTCCAGCGCTACCTTGGCGTCGCTTCGGAACCGGACCGTGACGCCGAGGCCGCGGGTCCGCTCGACCTTCGCGACCGAGACGTGGAGGTGGCAGTCGAGACCGCAGAAGGACACTTCTTCTCCAGGCGCCAAGACCCGATACCGGGCAGCGAGGAGCGTTCCACCCCAACCTAACGTGTACACGAGCACGACCAGGCCGCTCACCGCCAGGCTTATCTCCACGATCCTTCGCTGACCGCTCAGCAGCCCCACGATCCCGGCGATCAACGCCAAGGCAACGGTCGCCGCGGTACCCATCAGCATCAGCTGGCCGACAAACGGGGGAATCATCCGATCGAGCTCCTTGCTGGTGAGGTGACCTGGATCAGAGGATTGCGAGACGGCCGTGCCTCGACCGGTTCGATCCCGCCGAACCGGCGCTCGCGCCGCCGGAACTCCGCGATCACGCCGGCGAGATCGGCGGGACGAAATTCCGGCCACATCTCCTCTTTGAAGAACAGCTCGGCGTAAGCCGATTCCCAGAGCAGAAAGTCGCTCAAGCGCCGCTCACCTCCGGTCCGCAGGAAGATGTCGACGGGCGGCGCCGCGCCGAGGCCGTGATCGACTTCGGCAACGTACCGTCCGAACTCCTCGAGCGAGCACTCGACGCCACCCTCCGCCGCGAACCGAGCGGCCGCTCGGAGCAGTGCGTCCTGGGCGGAATAGTCGATCGCAATCCGGAGCCGAAGCGTCGTTCCGCCCGCCGTGCGAGACTCCGCCTCGGCGATTGCTCTGAGGAGCCGGACCGGAAGCCGGTCCCGCCGCCCGATCACGCTGAGCGCCACACCCTCGGCGACGCAGCGGTCGGTCTCCGTCTCGAGATGGCGGCGGAAGAGCCGGAGCAGTGCGACCACTTCGGGCATCGGACGGCGCCAGTTGTCCGACGAGAAAGCGAACAGCGTGAGGGTTCCGATCCCGAGCCCCGGGGCCGCTTCGATGATCGGGCGGACGGCTCGGGCGCCCGCCCGGTGGCCGGCGACACGGGGCAGGCCCTGGCGGAGCGCCCACCGTCCATTGCCGTCCATCACAACGGCGACGTGCAACGGATTCAAACAACTTTGCAACATAAAGTAACATCCCAAAAAAAGAGAAAGCCGGTGAGAAAATACCTAACGTTGACGCGTGCTCCGGATCAGGCCTTCCATGTGGGCGAGGTAGCGCTGGAGCGCGTGCCGGCCGGAGCTGGTGATTCGGTACTCGGTCTTGGGTACCCGTCCTTCGAACGACTTCTGGCAGCTCACGTATCCCGCCTCCTCGAGCTTCCGCGCGTGAACGCTGAGATTGCCGTCGCTCAGATCGAGCAGGGCCTTGAGCTCGTTGAACCGGAGCGAGTCGTTGACGGCGAGCGCGCTCACGATGGCCAGCCGAACCCGCTCGTGAATGACCCGGTCGAGGTCGAGCGAGGTCTTGGCCGCCGCGCCACCGGCGATGGAACCTAACGGTGGCGAGGCGGGAGCCGATTCTGGATGCGACGGTCGGACCGCGCGCTTAGCCGCCATAACGCCTCGCGATCAACCAGCCGAAGCCGATCTGGAGGAAACCGAACCCGACCGCCATGAGCCAATCGCCGGCGCTCGGAGGCAGAAGAAACGCCGCCGCGCCCAGCACCATGAAGCACGAGCCCATGATCGGCACGACCCGGATCGAAAAGGCGCCGGCTGTGGTGACGGCGGTGCCATAGAGCAGGAGCCACAAGCCCGGCAGCAAGTGAGCCAGATTGGCGTGGTAGAAGGCGGGCGTCAGGATCATGCCGGCGACAATCGGCGGGACGAAGCTCCGGGCAAACAGCTTGCCCGCGCGGGTCCACACGAACGTCTTGGTCGCCTCCGTCTTCCGGATCATGGCGACCCCGCCGATGATCAGGGCCAGGACGGCTTCCGCCAGCCAGACGGAAATCCACTCTGCGCGACTCGACTGAAGGGAAGCGATCCACGCTGCGGCCACCGCGGTGACGCCCATTCCGATGCCGCCAAGACCCGGGACCGAGGTGACGGTTGCCGCGCGCTCCATCGTCTCGCGGATGAATGAAATGTCCTCGATGGCCCGATCATGGAGCGGAATCGGATCTCGAGGCTCGTGACGGCGGGCGGGGCGCATGACCAAGGCTAGCCTTCAGTCCTCCAGCTGTCAAGTACTTTGCAACGTAGAGTTGAGTCCGCTCTCGAGCGATCATCCCGACCGCCGCGACGGACAGATCCAACCCCAACCACGATGTCATCCCGAGCAACGCGAGGCATCTAGGCCGAGACGCTCTGACTCTGCGGACTTGATCCTGCAGTCGCTCCGCTCCCTCGAGATCACCGCTCCCGCGACTCGGCCGGTTAACTTTGCTCATCCCGCGCCGTCTCGACTCCTATGCAATTGCTCACCACTCTCCTTGCCCTACTCGTCTCTCTGATCCCCGGCCCCATAACGATCACCACGCCGCCGCCGCTCACCGCTCTCGATTCGGCCCGGCATGCGCTCAACCGGCTTGCCTACGGCGCCACTCCCGGCCTCGCCGACGAAGTCGCTCGCCAGGGAGTTATGAAGTGGATCGATCACCAGCTCGACGCCAAGCCGGGACGCGATCCCGCGCTCGAGGCCCCGGAGAAGGCTTTCGCCGTGCTCGAGACTTCCCCCGAGAAGCTCGCGCACGATTACGCCGAGGCGCTGCGCGAGGCCCGCATGGCCAAACGGGCGGCGAGCGACAGCACTCCCATGACCGAAACGGGCAAGGCCGCCCGAGCCGGCCTCCGCGGGATTCGCCAGGTGGCCGGACAGATCCAGGAGCTCGTCGTCGTCCGCGGCGCAGTGGCCGATCAGCAGCTCTTCGAGATCATGGCGGACTTCTGGACCAATCACTTCAACGTGTTCTACGGCAAGAACCTCGATCGGGCCTATCTCCCGGGGTACATCGAAACAACGATCCGCCCGCATGTGCTCGGACGGTTCGACGACCTGCTCATCGCAACGGCCGAGAGCCCCGCGATGCTGGTCTATCTCGACAATGCCCTGAGCGTGGCCCCGGGATCGGAGCCGCCCCGGCCAAACCGGAACCTCTCGCCGCGGAATCGGGGAAGAAGCCGGCCGGGTAGAATGCCGGCCGGAGGATTCCGTGCGCCGGACCCGGCCCGCATGGATTCGCTCACGAAGCTGGCGCGGACGAGGCGGCCGTCGGGCATCAACGAGAACTACGCCCGCGAGCTGATGGAGCTCCATACGTTAGGCGTCGACGGCGGATATACCCAGCAGGACGTCGTCAACGTCGCCCGAATCCTGACCGGCTGGAGCGTCGCGCGCCCGCTCGATGGCGGCGAGTTCGAGTTCCACGACTGGGCCCACGACCGGGGCGAGAAGGTGGTGCTCGGCACCCGATTCCGCGCCGGAAAGGGCCGGGACGAGGGAGTCAAGCTCCTCAAGCTGCTCGCCAATCATCCCTCGACCATGCATTTCGTGAGCACCAAGCTGTGTGCCCGTTTTGTCAACGACGCCGCGCCGGACGGCTGCACCGACGACGCGGTGCGGGCCTGGAAACAGACCGGCGGCAACATCAAGGAAGTCCTCCGCGCGATCTTTCACGGACCGGACTTCTGGGCGCCGGCGAACGTAGCCGCAAAGATCAAGACGCCGCTCGAGTTCGTCGTGAGCGCCGTGCGCGCGCTCGGCGGCGCTCCGGACAGCACGCTGGCGCTGGCGCAGCAGGTCGGCCGCCTGGGCCAGCCCCTCTACCTCCAGTCGGCGCCGACCGGCTATCCCGAGAGCCAGGCCGAGTGGGTCAACAGCGGAGCGCTCCTCAACCGGATGAATTTCGCGCTCGCGCTCGCCGGTGGCCGCCTCCGTGGTGTCACGGCCGACCTCGACCGGATCACGCCCGCCACCGCGGACCCGGAGCAACTGATCGAGGCGGTCGATCGCGCCGTGTTAGGCGGACGGATGTCGCCCAATACCCGCGCGGTCATCCACCGGGAGATCGCGGACATCCACGATCCGGTCCGGGCCCGCGCCCTGGCCTTCGGCCTCGCGTTAGGCGGGCCCGAGTTCCAGCGGCAATGATGTCATCCCGCGCGCACGACCCATTGAATCGCCGGAAGGAATTCCCCCTGTGAACGTCACCCGTCGCGCCTTCATGCGGGCCGGAGCCCTCGGTCTCGTCGGCTTTGGGCTCGAGCCCGTCTTCCTCGATCGGGCGGCCTACGCCATGAGCCGGGCCGGTGCCCCCGCCAAGTCGCGCACGCTCGTCTGCCTCTTTCAGCGGGGCGCGGTCGACGGGCTCAGCATGATCATTCCCCATGGGGAGAAGGCGTACTACGAGGAGCGCCCCCGAATCGCGATTCCGGCGGGCGCGGTCGTCGATCTCGACGGGCATTTCGGTCTTCATCCCTCCCTCGAGCCGCTCAAGGGCTGGTGGGACCGGGGGAGCCTCGCGCTGGTCCACGCGGTCGGCTCGCCCGACACCACTCGGAGCCACTTCGACGCGCAGGATTACATGGAATCCGGCACGCCGGGCGTGAAGTCGACCCGGGACGGGTGGGGCAACCGATATTGCCAGCACGAGCGCGAACATCGGGACACGCCGTTCCGCGCGGTGGCGTTCGGGTCGCAGCTTCCGCGGATCTTGGCCGGCAGCGCCCCCACGCTTGCGATCGATGACCTCCGCGCGTTCGGCGTCAGAGCCGGGTCGCCGGAGACGTCCGAGCGGATGACCCGCGCGTTCGAGGACCTCTACCAAGGCGCGGCAACGGGCCTCTTGGCGAGCTCCTCCGCCGAGGGCTTCGAGGCGATTCAGATGCTCAAGCAGGCCAACCCCTCGAAGCTCAGCGCCGAGAACGGCGCCGAGTATCCCCGGAGCAAGTTAGGCACGAGCCTGGCGCAAATCGCGCAGCTGATCAAGTCCGACCTCGGCGTGGAGATCGCGTTCGCGGACGCGGGCGGATGGGACACTCACGTCAATCAGGGAGCCGCCGCCGGCCAGCTCGGCGCGAGGCTCGCCGACATGGCTCAGGCCCTGAATGCGTTCGCCACGGACTTGGGCACGCGAATGCAGGACGTCGTCGTGCTCACGATGTCGGAGTTCGGACGAACGATCCATGAGAACGGGACCTCCGGAACCGACCACGGCCACGCAACGGCGATGCTGGTGCTCGGCGGGCACGTGCAGGGGAAGCAGGTGGCAGGACGCTGGCCCGGCCTCGACCCGGCGAATCGCTTCGAAGGCCGCGACCTCGCAGTCACCACCGACTTCCGCGACCTGTTCAGCGAAATCCTGACCCGCCACCTCGGCGCGAGAGATTTGGCGCAGGTATTTCCCGGATTCGAGCCGGAGCCGAAGCGGTGGGTGGGGGTGCTAAGGGGTGGGACTTCGGGCTGAGGGCTTAGGAGCTAGGGCGTAGGGATCGCTCGGTGACAGGAGCTACTTTCAAGCTGTCTCTGGTCCCTCAGCCCGAGCCCCTAAGCCCTCAGCCATCCCATGCAACGCGACCTCGTCCTCCGCTGGATCGAATCGATGGCCAAGCTGATCCGCGCCCTTCTCCGGCGCGGGGACGCACCGTCGCTCGAAGCGGCCCAGGATCAGCTCGAGAACGCCGCCCGCGAGTATCTGGGGCCCATGGCCGATCTGGCCCGCCGGTTGGAGCCCGCTTCGGTGGCTGAGATCCTGGCCGATCCTTATCGCATCTACGGGTATGCCCACCTGGTCGCGCTCGAATCGGCGGTTGCGCGAGCCCTGGGCCGAAGGGACGAAGCCGACCGCCTCGCGGCGCGCGGGGTGGCGCTAGGGGAGCTGGCAATCGAACGCCACGGAAACGCGCCACCCGAATGGACCACCTGGGTCGCCGCGGCACAAGCGGGCCCGGAATGGGAGACCGCCGAAGAACCACCTCCGTCGGAGTAGGGCCGGGTTTAGGCGGAAGCGCTCCACAGCCCCCCAACGCCAAGCTCCTCAACTCATTTTATTGCCTGTTGTTCTCACTTCCTTGTCTTTAGCTCTACCCCAGATCCGATCAGCGCCCCGAAACGATCCGATGTATCCGCTTCATCCGATTGATCCGCACACTCCCGGCCTAGGTGATTGCCAGGAAGCGCCCACCTCCCAGATGATCTCCGCCTACAAGTCGTGCCCCCTAATCCCGCGCCCGCTGACCGGTAACCGCCAACAGCGCCCCTCTGAGCTTCTCCAACTCACCAGCAAACTCCGGCCGGGCCGCGAGGTTTCGAACCTGCCAGAAATCCTTTCCCAACTGGTACAGCTCTTCGCTGCCATCGCCGTTGCGGATGTATTGCAGACTGTCGAGAATGACCGATCTGAGCGACCCCGACAGCACCGGTGACGGCGGATTCTTCGGCAACAGTCGGCTATAGTCCACCGCCGAAAGAAGCGTGTCCACCGAGGTCGTGTCGCCACCCTCCCAATACCGGGCCAGTGACCGTCCCGGAAGGCCGGGGTTCTTGACGCCCGCGAGCCCGAGGATGGTGGCGGCCACGTCACGGAGCGACGTCGGGTAGCTGACCCGGCGCGCCGGAACCCGGCCCGGCCAGAGAATCGCGAGCGGTACGTGAAGGGCCGGGAGGTAGAGACTGTTCCCGTGCTGCACGACCCGGTGCTCGCCGAACTGCTCGCCGTGGTCGGATGCGATCACGACGATGGTATTGGACAAGAGGCCCCGCCTGCCGAGCTCGCCTAACAACGAGTCCACGGCCCGATCCAGATACGCCAGCGCGCCGTCGTACGCGTTGTAGCTGTCCTCGAGCTCCGAGCGCGGAAACGGGCCCCTGCCATAGGACCGCTCGACCATGTCGAAATAGCGGAGCGAGGGAAGTCCCGTCTTGGCGGGCATGAACAGCGAATCGTAGGGCGGGGGCGCGGCATACGGCGCGTGGGCGTCGAAATAGTTGAGGAAGAGAAAGAAGGGCCGGTCCCCGCGTCCGGCCTGCCCGAGCCAGCCTAACGTCGCCTCGTTGACCTCGGCCGCATCGCGCCCGGTGACGAAGCGGCGCGGGCCGAGCCGCTCGATCAGCCAGGGCCGCTGCTTGAGCCAGGCAGTGGCGCTCGTGTACCGGAGCAAGGGGATCGGGCGAACCGGGTCGTCGACGTAGTGCGCGAAGCCGCGGTCGAGGCCGGTGCCGTGCCCGGTAAAGACGTAGTTGGCGACGAACCCGGCCGTCAGGTAACCCGCGTCGCGGAGCGCCTCGGCAAGCGTGGGGAAGGTGCCGTCGAGCGGAGTGAGCCAATTGGCAGAAAGCTCGGTCGGGTATCGCCCGGTGAACAGGGTGGCGTGCGAGGGAGTGGTCCACGGCGCCGGTGCGATCACCCGGTCGAACCGCACCCCTTCCGCCACCCGCGCGGCGAGCCGCGGCGTCGTGGGCCGGCCGTAGCCGTACCACGAGAGGTTCCACGCCCGGACCGTATCGAGAATGATGAGGACAACGTTGGGTGGCTTGCCGTGCACCGCCGGGAGCGCCGCGAGCGCCCGCCGCTCGGTCCACCCGAGCCACGCGTGGAGGCCGAAGCCGGCCCCGATCGTCGCGGCGAGGCCCGCCGGTACCAGCCACACCGCCGTCCGCTCGAGCCCGCTCGCCCGCGGTCCGAGCAACCGAGACACCGCGCTCCCGATCCCTAACGCCAGCACCGCCGACGCGGCGGGATGAATTGGCTGGTAGAGCCAGAGCACGGGCGCCACCACCCACGCAGCCGCGATCGCCACCACCACCGCGCGGCGCTGGAGCGGCTTGATCACGAGCCCCACAAGCCCGACGATCGCGCCCCCAATTCCGCCCATGATCGCCTCGATCAGCGGAATCACCCAGACATAGTCGCGCCCGAACGGAAGCGAGCGGTGGAGCAGGTGCACCCTGCCCCACTGCACCAGCACCTCCAGCATGCCGCCGACGAGTCCGGCGAGAACAAAGAGTGCGAGGCTTCTAAGCGGGCGGACGGGCGGCGTTTCAGGAGAAGGCATGTCGGTCCAATCTATCGGGGCGCCGGATGAGCCGCAGGAGGCTCTTGCGCCCGCCCGTGGATTCCTCACCTTTCAGCCCATGCAATCCAAGCTGCGTGCCTGGTGGTCCGAGCGCCAAGGCCTGGACGGTTCGCTCGAGGGCGCGAGCCCCGCCGACGTGCTCGAACGATCGGGCTGGTCGCGCTCGGTTGGCGGAGTCGGGCCCTATCTCACGCTGTTCTCCCGCGCCGGTACGAGCCGCGCCGCCGCCGACAAGGCCGTCGCGGATCTCGAGATTTGCGAGCTGCCCGCGGCCCGCGGCTGCACCTACGTGCTTCCCGCGTCGGATTTCGCGCTCGGCCTCTTAGCGGGTCGTGAGATGAGCGGCGGCGACCTGAAGTCTGCCAAGAAGCTCGGCGTCACCGACCACGAGATCGACGCGCTCGGCGTGGCGGTTCGGAAAGCACTCTCGAAAGGACCGCTCGCCCCCGATGCCATTCGCGAGGCGGTTGGACCGGCCGCTCGGAGCCTCGGCGAAGCGGGCAAGAAGAAAGGCGTCACCACGACCCTGCCGCTCGCCCTGGGACAGCTCCAGACCGCAGGAGAGATTCGCCGCGTGCCGGTCAACGGCCGTCTCGATCAGCAGCGCTACCAGTACGCGCTCTGGAAGCCGAACCCGCTCGGCAAGTCGAAGCTGTCTCGGGAGGCCGCCTACACGGAGCTCGCCCGCCGGTATTTTCGCTGGGTCGGTCCGGCCACACCGGCCGAGTTCCAGTGGTTCAGCGGGCTCGGCGTAAAGACGGCGCAGGCGGCGACGGAGCCCCTCGGCCTCGTGCCCGGAGAGCCCGGCAGCGACCGGCTTCTGCTGCCGGAGGACGCGGCGGCGTTCCGCAAGTTCAAGCCGACAACCAAGCCGCACTACGTCCTGGTCAGCAGCCTCGACTCGATCTCGGCTCATCGCCGGAACGTCGTGACGCTGCTGGATCCCGCCGATCTCGACCGACAGGTCGTGGCCGAACGAGGCCTGGCCGCGGTGAGCTCGTTCGCCGACTTGCCGAGCCATGCGATCCTGGACCGCGGCCGGGTGGTCGGGTTCTGGGAGTACGACGCCGACGCGGAGGAGATCGTGTCCACCACGTTCGGGATCAAGGACAAGGGGCTCGACGCCGCGATCGAGCGGATGGAGACGTTCGTCCGCGATCAGCTCGGCGATGCGCGGTCCTTCAGCCTCGACAGCCCCAAGAGCCGCGCGCCCAAGATCAAAGCACTGCGGGCGCTCCGGCGCTGAGATGCCTAACCTGACCTTTCGGCTGAAGAAGCGCCCCGACACCACCGCCATGCTTGTGCTCGCGCGCGAGGACGGCTCGGTCACCAACGGGCCCGTAGGACCGGCGCTGGGCTATGGGCCGGTCCACGACCTGGCGCACTACGTCGTCGAGAACACGCTCGGGCTCTCCGAGGGCTTTCTCGGGCTGGTAGCGTCCGGATGGGCGATCAGCGACTTCGAGATCAAAGGAGCGGCTAAGCGCCTTCCCCACGAAGCGCTCTTCGCCGAGGGCGCGGCCGGCGAGCTCTCCCGCCAGGAGATGATGCACCAGCCGACCACGGCCGAGGAGTTCAACTGG
>JBDTOH010000166.1:0-10411 GCA_039933355.1 Gemmatimonadota bacterium
CCGGTCCCCGGACGGTGACGACTCGGCTGAAGCGGAGGGCAACAACATGCGCGCCCGGGGAAACCAGTGGAGTTGACGCTAGTAGAAAGGCGAGCACCAGGCACCGCGCCACAGGGACTCCGATCTAAAGAGGATGCCCCAAGATGGCCGACCGAGCGCCGCCGGGCAATCACCACGGTGGGGCTACGAGGCTTGGCGGCAAGGCCGAAACCATTGTCGGAGCGTCACTTAGTTGATTGGTAAGGCAAGATGATAGTCAGGTGAGGGCGGTATGATCGATCGGCGTAGGTTTGCATCGTGACACAGCGCCTTACCGAGCTCTTTCGAGTCCTCGTCCTTTTTCAGTGGAGTCTCCGATGCGTTCGTCCCGACTTGCAGTACTCGCCCTCGTGCTCGCGGTGCCGGCCCAGGCGCAGGTGCGACTCTCGTTTGCACCTCAGATCGGGTTCTACATTCCGACCGAGAAGCTCCAGAATGCTCTCGTGACCGGCAACACGGCCGAGCTCGAGGCGGGCCCGTCGTTTGGCGCCAGGATCGGGGCGACGTTCGGCAACCACCTCGGGGTCTCGTTCAGCGGAAACTATGTGCCGACGACGTTCAAACAGGGCACGGGGACAGCGAGCAACACGTTCGTCAAGCAGGATGCCAAGCTGTTCACCGGGGCCGGGCAGCTGGTGGTGTTCATCCTGCCGGTGACCAGCCCGCTGACCCTGTACGTCAACGGAGGGGTCGGAGTGATCAGCCGGGGCGGGGTCGCGTTCACGAGCGCGTCCAAGACGAACAACATCTCCGGAGTCTTTGGGGCGGGCGCAGGGATCCGGCTCGGTCCGATCGGTCTCAACGTCGGCGCCGACCTCTACACCTATAACGCCGAGTACGCCGGCACGAACCTGACGACGGAGTCGCTCAAGCAGAAGGACGTGCATCTCAAGTTCGGGCTGGGGGTGCCGTTTGGGGCAGCGGCGCGGCCGGCGTCGTCGCTCAGGGCGAAGTAGGTTGGGGGAGGGAATAGGGAATAGGGAATAGGGAATAGGGATAGGGGGCGGGGTGTGGGGCCCCGGTTAGGCAAACCTAACGTCTATTCCCTTTCCCTAACCCCTAACCCTGAGCCTTGAGGCGCCTGAGCCTCCCGCCACGGAGATCCGATGCTGCTGCTGACCGCGATTGCCGCCGTGCTCATGACCGCGGCCTCGGACTCGCTCGGGAATCGTCTCGAGACGGGATGCTCGGGTGGGGTGACGGGCGGGGGCGGCGGGACCATCGTCACGGAGGACGGCCGGTTCTTCAACTACGTCCGGACGACTGGGAAGCCGGAGCCGTCGGTGAAGCTGATCGGCCGCGATGGACCGCGAGCCGCCGCGTACTTCAAGGCGGCCGAACGGGCCGGCCTCACACGAATCAAGTACAGGGAGCCCTCGAACATGACGTGCCATCTGTCGCTCACCCGTGGAGCGAAGAGGTCCGAGGTAGCGTGGCCGATCGGGTCGAGGCCGAAGAAAATTGCCAAGCTGATTGACTTGGCGGAGGCGATGAAGGGGAAGGCGTAGGCGTCCCGGAGCGACCGCCCCGTCCGATCTCGCGCCTCCTCCGACCCTGCGCTATCTTCACCGATCCGCACGGTTCTGCCTTTCGATCGGACCACTCATGCCAGCTCAGTCTTGCCGTCCTGCCGTCGCGCCGTCGTGTTCCCCTTGCTGCAATCCTGCTCGTCATCGCAACAGGACCGGCGCTCGCCCAGCAGCCGGGCGACTCTGAGGGACATGCTGGTGCTCCCGGAACAGAACCACGCGTGGAGCGGCGTCACGAATAACATGCGGGGGTATTGGCCGGACCGCGTCCGGCGGTACTTCCAGGAGCATCTCAGGCCAAAGAGCGGAGCCGGCACCGCATCGCAATGACGTTGCCGTGAGGGATCGTGGCTCACCCATAGGACGGAGACTCCGAGAATGAAGCGGCGTGATTTCATGCGGACCGTGGCGTGGACGGGAGCAGCCGCCGGCGTCGGCCCCTCGATGCTGGCGGGCAGGGCCGATGCGGGGGTTCCAGCGCCTGCCAGGGCCGGGCCTCACCCCGGTACGCCCATTGTAGACGGTGTGAGCCCCGCGGCGCTCACCGATACATACGTGGACATGCTCAAACAGGCGCACGTGAGCGGGTGGCACAAGAGCATGGCGGGTGACCAGAGCTTCGCGGACGCCTACACTTTTCTGGACCGGCGGAAGGACATCTTTGTCGCGACGACGGCGCGCGAGATCCGCACCGCGCATCAGAACGGAACCGTGGCGCTCCTGTTCGGCTGGCAGGACGCCGGCGCGTTAGGAGACGTGTCGACGCAGAAGGAGACTCCGCTCCGAGCCTTCTACCAGATGGGTCTTCGGATAGTCAACCTGGTCTACAACGTCATGAACCAATTCGCCGGCGGATCGCTGGAGCCTCACATCGGGCTCAGCCGGATCGGAAAGAGGCTCATCGCGGAGATGCATCAGCTGAACATGCTTGTGGACGTCGGCGGCCATAGCGGCGAGCAGTCGAGCCTGGATGCGATCGAGATCTCGCGCGGTGTCCCCGTCATCTGCAGCCATACCAACATGCGCGGTCTGATCGACAACCCGCGGAACATCACGGACCGGCTGGCGGAGGCGATCGCGGGAACCGGCGGTGTCATCGGCTTGACGGCGATCAACGACTTCAACGCCCGCAACCGGAGAGACGCCAACATCAAGGCGACGCCACAAGTCGGCATCGCCGCATTGCTCAACCAATACGACTACGTCAAAAAGCTCGTCGGCGCCGAGCACGTCGGCATGGGCAACGACTTCGTCGAGGGCCGGAGCACGCGGATCGACCCCACGCTCCCGCAGTTCACGCCCGAAATGGCGAGCGATCAGTCGCCGATCAACTACGTCAAAGGCTTCGAGAAGATCACCGAGCTCCCGACGCTCGTGAGCGGTCTCAAGGAGCGCGGCTGGACGGACCAGGAGATCTCGCTGGCCATGGGCGGGAATTGGTTGAGGGTGTATGAGAAGGTGTTCGGGGGATAACAGGGCGGCAAGGCGGCAGGGCGGCAAGGCGGCAAGTAGCTCCGCATTGAGCTCGGATCACCGCGCACGGATGGGAGCCTCCCGTGCACGCGCACGATCCCCCGCAGTGAACGGAGCAACCTGCCGCCCTGCCGCCCTGCCGCCTTGCCGCCTTGCCGCCTTGCCGCCTTGCTGCCTTGCCGCCCATTTACCCCCCAACGCCACACCTTACTTCGCCCGCTGAGAACCGATGAAGAGCCTTTGGAACGATGCTGAAGCCGAGTCGTGTGGCGGGGATCCGCTTGCGCTCCGAGTCTATACCTCGCGCCTGCTGGGGCGGGATCCCGCTCTGGTGCTGCACGGTGGGGGCAACACGTCGGTCAAGGCGTCGGCGAAGAACCTGTTCGGCGACAGCGAAGATCTGCTTTACGTAAAGGGCAGTGGCTGGGATCTGGCGACGATCGAGGGCCGGGGGTTTGCGCCCGTCAAAATGGATGTGCTCCTGCGCATGGCGGAGCTGGACGTGCTCACCGACACCGACATGGTGCGGGCGCAGCGTGCCGCCATGACCGATCCCGGTGCGCCGACGCCTTCGGTCGAAGCGATCCTCCACGCCATCATCCCGTTCGCCTTCGTCGATCACACCCATGCGGACGCGACCGTCGCGATCAGTAACACGCCGGACGGAGACCGTTACATCCAGGAGGTCTACGGCGACCGCGTGCTGGTGATGCCCTACGTCATGCCGGGCTTCGTGCTCGCGCGCGAGGTGTATCGCCGGACTCGCGGTATGGATTGGGGCCGCTACGACGGCATGGTTCTGCTGCACCACGGCGTGTTCAGCTGGGGTCCCGACGCGAAGAGCAGCTACGAGCGAATGATCGAGCTCGTGAGCCGGGCCGAGACGTTTCTGGATGAGCGGAAGGCGACCGGCGTCGCGCGCCGGGCCGAGGCGCAGCGGGTTAGCGGAATCGAAGCGAAGCTGGCGAGCTTTCGTCACGCCGCCTCCAAAGCCCGAGGCGCCCCGCTCATCGTACGGCTGGACGAGAGCCCCGAGGCCGCCGGCTTCAGCGATCTCGCCGGCGCTGCGACCATTGCGACTCGTGGGCCGCTCACGCCGGATCATGTCATCCGGACCAAGCCGCTTCCCGTCGTCGTCGGCGATGATCCCAGCGCTGCGATCGAGCGTTATGCCGCCGAGTATCGAGCCTACTTCGAGCGTCACCAGCAGCCGGGCCAGACCTGCCTCGATCCGGCGCCGCGCTGGGGTGTCTGGCCCGGTGTCGGAACGGTGACGCTCGGCCCGACCGCCAAGGACGCCGCGATCGCTGCCGACATTGTTCGCCACACCGTTCGCGCCATTCAATGGGCCGAATCGCTGGGGGGCTGGCGGCCGCTCCCGCCCGCCGATCTCTACGAAGTGGAGTACTGGGACCTCGAGCAAGCGAAGCTCAAGCAGGGTGGCGCCAAGCCCCAATTCCAGGGGAAGGTCGCACTGGTGACCGGAGCGGCGAGCGGCATCGGGAGAGGCTGCACCGAGCTCTTGCTCAAAGAAGGCGCCGCAGTTGCCGCGCTCGATCTCAACCCGGACATCACGAAGCTTTTCAACCGAGCCGAGGCGCTGGGGATCACATGCGACGTCACCGATCTCGCCGCGATGAAAGCGGCGGTGGCGGCAACGGTGCGGCGGTTCGGTGGGATCGATATCGTGGTCAGCAACGCCGGTATCTTTTCCCCGAGCGAGCCGCTGTCCAGCATGAGCGATGCAAACTGGCACCGGAGCCTCGACCTCAACCTCACCAGCGCCCAGCAGCTCCTTCAGCTGACGATTCCATACCTCCGGCTCGGCTTCGATCCGACCATCATCATCAATGCGTCGAAGAACGTGCCCGCCCCAGGGCCGGGAGCCGGCGCATACTCGGTTGCGAAGGCGGGGCTGACCCAGCTCGCCCGGGTTGCGGCGCTCGAGCTCGCCAAGGATGGCATCCGCGTCAACGTGCTCCACCCGCACGCGGTCTTCGACACGGCCGCCTGGACCCCGGAAGTCCTCGCCGCCCGCGCCAAGCACTATGGCATGACCATCGACCAGTACAAACGCAACAACCTCCTCGGCGTGGAGGTAACGTCGAAAGACGTCGCGGCCCTGGTCTGCGCGATGGCCGGCGCCCCCTTCGCGAAGACGACGGGCGCGCAGGTGCCGATTGATGGGGGGAGCGATCGGGTTGTGTAGGAGGGCGGCAGGGCGGCAAGGCGGCAGGTTGCTCCGTTCACTGCGGGGGATCGTGCGCGTGCACGGGGCCCCAGCCGTGCGCGGTGATCCGAGTTCCAAGCGGAGCTACTTGCCGCCCTGCCGCCTTGCCACCTTGCCGCCCTTGTTGCCGCCTTCAAATGCGTGCCCAACCTCCAACACTCCCCAATCATCCTGATGCTTGCCGATGATCTGGAGGCCGACCGGCAGACCGGTCTCGCTGAATCCGCACGGAACCGACAGCGCCGGATTGCCCACCACCGAGATGAAGTAGCATGACTTCATCCAATCGATGTAGGTGCTCATCGGGACGCCGTTGATGCTCGTCGGATACGGTTGGGTAACGTCGAATGGCAGGACCTGGACGGTCGGCATGACCAAGAAGTCATAACGCTGGAAGAACAGCCGCATCCGGTGATACAGCTCCGTTCGCTTCGTCTCCATGGCCACGAGGTCCGGTCCGGTAACGCGGAGTCCTTCCTCGATATTCCAGATGACCGTGTCCTTGATCTGGCTCCGATGCGACGCCAGCTCGGCGGCCCGGGCCGAGAAGCTCCACGCGCGCGCGGTCTTGAACACGTCGTCCGCGCCGGTGAGATCCGGCTCCGCCTCGTCCCCATGGCAGCCTAACGCTTCAAACTCGGCCCGTGCCAAGTCCACCGCGCGGACGACCGCCGGCTCGAACGGCAGCCCGAAGCCTTTCCCCCATGCGATCCGGACTCCCTTCAGGTCGCGCTCGAGCGGCCGCGCGAACCGGCTCCCGGGCTCAGCCAGGGCAATCGGGGAGCGGTCATCCGGTCCCGCAACGACCGACAGCATCAGCGCGGCGTCGGCGACGGAGCGGGCCATTGGACCGTCCACCGACAGCGTGAACCAGCCCATCGGATCCGGCCACTTCGGCACCCGGCCCGGGGAGGGCCGGAAGCCAACCACGTTACAGAAGCTCGCCGGGTTACGGAGCGAACCCCCCATGTCGCTGCCGTCGGCGAGCGGCACCATCCCGCACGCGAGCGCCACGGCGCTCCCGCCGCTCGAGCCGCCACAGGTCTTCGAGAGGTCGTAGGGATTGCGAGTCGCGCCGAAGACGGGATTGAAGGTTTGCGAGCCGGCTCCGAACTCCGGCGTGTTGGTCTTCCCGACGGCGATCGCGCCGGCAGCCCTGAGCCGTTCGACCAGCAATGTGTCCACGGTCGGGACATGATCCTTATAGACCGGCGAGCCGTAGGTGGTCCGGATCCCCGCGGTGTCCTGCAGATCCTTGTGGGCGATCGGAAGCCCGTGCAACGGGCCGAGGAGCTTGCCATGGGCCAGCGCCTCATCCGCGCGCCGGGCGGCGTCGCGGGCTTGGTCCGCGACCAGCGTCACGATCGCGTTCACTTCCGGGTTCACCCGCTCGATCTGGGCGAGATGGGCGTCCATGACCTCGAGCGCGGACAGCTCTTTCACACGGATCCGGCGGGCAAGCTCGATCGCGGACAGGAAACAGATGTCGGAGTCGGCGCTGCGGAGTGAGAGAGTATCCGGCACTGCGCTCACTTCGTCATCCGGTGCGCCTTACGTCCCCCGCGCGCGACCGTCTCCGATGTGGGCGACGTCGCGAGCAGGTCACCCGCGAGGCGGACGGCGCGGTCCACCAGCTCGCGAGCGCCGGTCCTCAGCTCCTCGCTCTCGCTGACCGCGCGCCAATTGTTCTCCATGTCCTCGGCGGACCACCCGCGCGAGTGGGCGATGAACGGGAACTGGGGAAAGAGGAAGCCGAGCTCGCCGAAGAACGTGAGCAGGTGCCCGGCGACGCCCTGGACGTTGTCCTGGCCGCCGGTGATGATAAAGCCGGCGACCTTATCCTTGATGAGGACCTTGTTCCGAATCGTGATCGCATTCTGCACGCAGTTGAGCCGCTCCGCCAGCTTGAAGAAGAGCGAGCTCGCGGCGCCCCACCGGATCGGGGTCGAAACCAGAATCACGTCGCCCCAGTGCACAATGGCCTCGTAGACCCGGTCGAGCTGGTCGTTCGGGTCCATCTGGGTGATGCTGCACGGCCAGGTGCACGCGTGGGCGCTCTTCGAGTAGTATCCCTCGCAGTGCCGGAACGAGAGCTCGGCCAGCCGGATGAAACGGGTCTCCGAGCCGGTGTCCGCGGCATGAGCAAGAGCGGCCTCGAGCAGGTAGTCCGAGGTCGAGAAGCGAGGGTAGGCCAGGTCCATCGCGGTCGTGGAAATCCCCACGACGCGGATCGGGCCGTCGGCGCGCTCGACTCGTCGAGCGAGCGGATGGGGCTCGTGGGCGATCCGGGTCCGCTTGGTGACGGCCTCGAGATCGACCCAGAGCCGGCCGCCTTCCACTTTCGTCTCGTGCCGCGGCACCTGCTCGGCTTCGTAGCCCGGCTCGCCCTCGCCGGTCCGGCGATGATACTTCCAATGATGCCATGGGCAGACCACATAGTCGCCCTCGAGCGTGCCGTCGCCTAACGGCCCGCCGACATGGTTGCAGGCTCCGGAGATCGCCGCGAAGGAGCCGTTCGCGTAGGACAGCGCGATCCGGGTGCGTCCCACTTGGATCTGGTGCAGCGGCTTCTCGGCGAACGCATCCGCGGGGCCTAGGTCGTGCCAGTCGGGCATGGGAGTCTTGGAGAGAGTGTGAGGTAATAGGCAGACAAACTGGCGGGAGGGCAAGAGGCCGGCAAGGGCTATCGACCACGGTCCCCGGGTTCTCAACAACCTCTGCGGCTACGGATATAGCTGCTCACCCTTCGCAAGCATTTGAACGAACTGGTCGATGCGCCGCTGACGCGTCTCCGCCTTCTTCACGGTCTGGATTCGAAACAGAATGGCGTACCTGTTCTGCCGGTTCAACGTCGCGAAGAATGCCTTGGCCTTAGGGCTCGTGTCGAGCGCGCTCTCAAAATCCTCGGGCGCAACCGCCGTGCGGTGCGAATCATAGGCTGCATCCCAGCGCCCGTTGGCCTTGGCGGTCTCAATCGCCCCGAGACCGGCCGGCCGCATTCGGTTCTGCTTGATGAGCGCTGCCGCTTTGGTCCGGTTGATCTTCGACCAGATGCTCCTCGAACCGCGCGGCGTGAACTTCTGAAGCCAGGACCGATCGTCGAAAGCCTTCTTCTGGCCGTCAATCCACCCGTAGCAGAGCGCGACTTCCAGCGCCTCCTGATACGTGACGGATTCGAGATCAGCGGATTTCTTGGCCACATTGAGCCAGAGGCCGGCCGACGAGGCCGCATGCTTGGCGAGCCAGGCTTCCCAGGCCTGTTGATGCTTGAACGACAACACCGGCAGATCTGACTTGCTCGCCTTCACGTAGTCGCTCTCTTCCGATAGGCGAGTTGCCCCGGCCGCCACCTGGAATCCAAAGATATCCTCGGTGCGGACTCTTACCCGCGGGAGGTGGGTCTACGCCGCATGGCTTGAGCTCTGGGATCTAGGTTCCTCGCTTCCCTCGGAATGACAGGCAGTTGAGTCTCGGCATCGCCCCTGTCGGCGGCAGCCGGTCTCTGGCTCCGCCTGAATCGCCCTAGACCGGCGACTCACCCCACTCGACCCAAAGCTCCCGCGGTCCTCGAAACGACAGATTCGGCAGAAACTCGAGCTTCCGGTCCGCGGCCAGGCGCAGCGACGGCAGCCGAGTCGCCAGGCACTCGAGCACCACCCTGGTCTCCAGCCGCGCGAGAGAGGCTCCGAGGCAATAGTGAATGCCAAAGCCGAACGAGAGGTGGTCCTTGACGTTAGGCCGGTCGAAGTCGAGCTGATGAGGGCACTTGAACTTACTCTCGTCGTGATTGGCGGAGCCCAGGAGGATGAGAACCCGAGATCCGCTCGGGATGGCCACGCCGCCGACCGCGGCGTCGCGGGTCGCCAGGCGGCGCCACACGATTCCCGACGTATCCGCCCGCAGCAGTTCTTCCACCACGGCGGGCAGCGAACCCGGGTTAGCGGCCACCGCGCGCCACGCATCCCCGTCATCCAAGAGCCGCCGGACGGCGTTGGTGATGAACGCGGTCGTCGTCTCGTGTCCGGCGAACAGCAAGCCAAAGATGAGGCTCGCGATCTCCTCCAGGCTGACGATGCTGTCATCACCGGCGCGGAGACGGATCAGCTCGCTGGTGAGGTCGTCTCCGGGATCCCGCAGCCGCCGCTCCACCAGCCGCTCGGTATGCTGCCAAAAGGCAACTAACCCGCGGGCCAGCTCCGCCTGCTCCTCTGGATCCGGGCGTCCCCAGATCAGCAAGAGCCGATGCTGCGCGCCCGTCTTCACTATGGCTACGTCCTCATCCGGCACGCCGAGCATGGAGAACAGAGCCAGCGCCGGAAGCTCATAGGTCAGCGACTCGACGAGGTCCATCCGACCGGCCGGCGCGAGGCGACCCAAACGCTCGTTCACGAGCCCGCGGATCTTCGGCTCGAGCTCACTGACTCGGCGCGGCGTGAACGCGAGGTTCATGAACTTCCGGCCCCGAGTGTGGAGGGGTGCGTCGACCCCGACCATCGTCGGGCGCGCCTTGTAGCCGCCCTCGTGGAGAATACGGATCACCTCGGGCGAGAACGGGTGGACCGGATCGAGCGTGGTCCGGTTCGAGAAGGTCTCGGAATCTTTGAGAATCTTCTTGATGTCGTCATATCGGCTCACGACCCAGTGGTCGAGCTCGGGGTCGTAGAACACCGGCGCTTCCGCGCCGTAGCGCTCGAAGTACGCGTACGGGTCGTCGAGATATGCTTCGCTGAACGGTTTGAAGTCGGGCACGTCGTCTCTCCGAAGGCTAGTGGCCGCGTCGCGGCGTGACGCGCTTCCGGGTGGCGCGGCTCCGCCAAGCGCCTAACAGGAGCTCGAGACCCGCCTCGAAGTCCGATTCGCGGTCGAGGATCCTTCGGTCGGCGAGCGCGGAGCGAAGGAGCGGGAGGTCTTCTCCCGAGCGGTCGAGCTCGCGGATTTGCCGGGCGACCTCGGCGGCCGTCGGCCGGGCCCGAATCATCAGCGCCGCCCCGAGGATGAACGCCTGAAACACTCTGAATGCACGGTGCGCCTCGGCCGGCCCGAGCCCCGCCCGGCCGAACATTCGGAGCGCCGGCTCGGTCAGCCGCCGGGCGTTGGCCTGATCGGCGAGCGGGGTCGCGAGCATGAGCGCGATCGCGAT
>JBDTOH010000167.1:0-10408 GCA_039933355.1 Gemmatimonadota bacterium
TGTCGTTGTGCGCCTAACCGGCCGGCGCGATGGTAAACAGGAGGCCGGCCCCGAGATCGGGGTATACCCGATCTCGCGGCCGTCAGGAGATGAGAACTGCATGAAGCTCTGCGGTGATTCGAACTGAGATCAAATCGGCCCGCTACAGACTAAGACGCCCGACCCCGCCAAATCGTTTCACCGCAGGGTCTGCAGGAACTTTAGAATGGCTCTCGTCGTCGGCACCGGCTGTTCGATGCACGGCAAGTGGCCGGCCCCGGGGATTTGAACCAGACGTGACTCGGGAAGCGCCGCCGTCATCGCTTGCGCCACCGCCGGCGGAGTAATCACGTCCTGATCCCCCACAACGACGAGCGCAGGTATGCCCGTCAGCTCGGCCAGCAGCCCCGTGCTGTCCGGGCGTTCTCGCATCGCGGTGAGGGCGCCGGTGATCCCCGAAACCGGCGTGCGAAGGATGATGTCACGAACCCGTTGAATGAGCTCCGGCGGCGCCGTCGGCGTGAAGAACCGGGGCAGCATGGCCTCGGCTGCCGCCAGGGCCCCCTGATCGCGAACCCGCGAAATCAGGACATCACGGGCCTTCCGACCCTCGGCGCTGTCGGCTTCGGCTCGCGTGTCCATGAGCACTAGGCCGCGGACTCGATCCCGGTAGCGGCGGATCAGCTCGAACGCGACGTATCCGCCCAGCGACACGCCGCAGATGACGACCCGGGTTTCGCCCAGGGCTTCGAGCGCCGCGGCGACGTCATCCGCGTACGTCGCCATCGAATACCCCAGGTCAGGCGCATCAGATCGCCCCATGCCGCGGAGATCCAATCCGATGCGACGATAGCCGCTCAGCGTGTCGAGCTGATGCCGAAAGATCGTGTGATCGAGTGGAAAGCCGTGAATGAACAGGATTGCCGGGCCGGTCCCGCGGGTCTCGATGGCGAGGCTCACACCATTGACGGTGACGCGGTCCATCGGCTCGGCGGGCGGGCGACCCGCGAAGAATCCCCCAAGCTCGTCTGGGGCCGGCACCGGTTGCCCGGCTCGGTCGAGGCAAACAAAAACACATTCGGCGGTCGCGACCAATGCGTCGTTGCTCGCCCGGTGCGCAGTCTGCCGCAACGTGAAGCTGGTGCGGCCCAAATGGAGGAGAGCGTGCCTAAAGCAAAGGACCTCACCGGCGGAAGCCGAGGCGTGGAAGTCGAGCACGCTTTTCCGAACGGTTGGCCAGACCTGGTGGCGGAGGAAGACCTCGAGTCCCGCGCCGCTCGCCAGTCCGTCCCACCGGGCCCGCTCGAACAGCCGAACGAACGCAGCATGCCCAACGGTCCCGAAGCTATCGCAATCCTCGGGATAGACCGTCAACTCGATCTCGGCTTCGCGCATCGGTCCTCCCGCCCGAGTAAGCTACGCGACCCGGCCGCAGGGTCGCTACCTTCCAGCACCGTCGTTACCGGAGCGAGGAAAATGCCCCCGCAAACAGACTACATACGCCACGCCGCCCGATTGGCGCGAAAGCTCCAGCTCGAGGCTGCTCTCGGCGCCGCGGTTCCGGACGCCGAGTTCTTCAAAGCGCTCTCGAAGGCGCTGGAGCAAATCGCTGAAGGCCTCGAGCTCGGAGCACGGCGGGAGTGATTCCCGCCGACGAGCTTCTGATCGCGGATCAAGCCGGCTTTGATGAGCTTGTCCGTGAGCTCGAGCAGGAGCCGTTGATCGGTGCCGACACCGAAGCGGCCAGCTTTCATCGCTATCACGATCGAATCTACCTGCTGCAGCTGTCATCGCGCTCGGTCACGGCCGTCGTCGATCCCCTCGGCGTCCCCGACCTCAGCCGGCTCGGCGCGTTGCTCGGGAGCGAGTCCGTCGAGTTCATTTTCCACGACGCCGACTACGATCTTCGACTATTTCAGCGCCAGTTCGGCTTCCGACTCCGCCGGTTGTTCGATACGCGGGTCGCCGCTCAATTCCTCAACGAGCCCGGCATCGGACTGGCCGCGATGCTGGAGAAATGGCTCGGTGTCGCCACGGACAAACGGTTTCAGCGCGCCGATTGGTCCGCTCGCCCACTGACGCCCGCCATGGTGGAATATGCGGCGACGGACACCCGTCATCTCCCCGAGCTGAGCGATCTGCTCCGGGCCAAGCTCGCTGAGATGGGGCGCCTGAGCTGGGTCGCGGAAGAATGTGAGATCCTCACCGGCGTGGAGTGGGCGCCGGCGGATCCGCCCGAGGTTGGGTTCTTCCGACTGAAGGGCGCCCGGAGTCTCGATCCTCGCGGCCTCGCAATCCTCCGCGAGGTGTTCACCTGGCGCGAGCAAACCGCCTCGCGGCTGGACCGGGCGGCGTTTCGTTTGGTAGGGAATGAGGCACTGCACAGCCTCGCCGTCCGAAGGCCGCAAACAGTCCAGGCGCTCGGGGCGATTCCAGGCATTGGTGCCGAGAACGCGGCCCGGCGCGGCGCGGAGATTCTGGAGGCGATCGGACGAGGGCTCGCCGTGCCCGAGGCCGAGCTTCCCCGTTTCGAGCGAGGTCCTCGTTACCGCCCGGATCCCACCCATGAAGAGCGGCTGGTTCGGCTCAAGGAGACAAGAACCCGATTGGCAGCCGAGCTCAACTTGGCTCCGGGGGTGCTGTGCGCGAATGGAACGCTCGAGCAGATCGCCCGAGCGAAACCGGCAACGTTGGAGGAGTTGAGGAGAACACCAAGTGTCCGGGCTTGGCAGGTGGCCGCGATTGGAGCCCAGCTTCTCGCGGTGGTTCCCTAGCCCAGGAAGGCGCGAACCCGAGGATCCATCCGCTCGGGTGTCCAGTACGGCTCCCACACCAGCTCCACCTCGACACTGTTCACGCCCTCGAGTTGCTCGACCACCATCTTGGCATCCCCGAGGATCTCAGGACCCGACGGGCATCCGGGTGAGGTGAGCGTCATCTTGACGTGAACGTCTCCCTCCGCCGAGACCGTGGCGTCGTAGACCAAACCAATGTCGATGATGTTGAGCCCAAGCTCCGGGTCTTTTACGGCCCGAAGCGCTTTTCGAATGCTGTCCGGATTTTGCATCTCTCGTCCCTCGACCAAGTTGCCTGGGAAGGTAGCGGAAAGCGGGCCTGGCGCAAACCGCCTAACAAGCGCCCACGGCTACTGCGACGCAACGGGGCGGCACGAGATTGGCGATGGCCTCCGACACTTGATTGCGCACCGTGCGCATGGCCCGAAGAGAACGGCCCGTGGTCGGCGTCAGGCTCCGATTGGTCAGGAACACGAGAAACAGGTCGCGGGTCGGATCGAACCAGAGAAACGTGCCGGTCCATCCCGTGTGCCCGTAAGTATATGGCGTTGCCCGGCTACCGTACGCGGACTCGGCCGGGACTTCGCGAAGACCGACTTCCCAACCCAATGCCCGGGCACCAAGCTGCGGCTCATGCTCGAGAAAGAGGCGCACCGTGGCCGGCGTCACCCAAGAGTAGTCGGCGGTTTGGCCTTCCCGTAACCACGCCTGCGCGAATCGAGCGAGGTCGAGTCCGGTCGCGAACAGTCCGGCGTGACCCGCGATACCGCCGAACCGTTCGGCGTTCTTGTCGTTGACGACGCCGGCGCGTGGCTTCCCGCTCTCGATGCGGCTCGCCGCAACGCTCAGGTAGGCGGGAATGTCGGGCATGAAGAACGCATGCCGCATCCCGAGCGGCGCAAACACCCCTTCCTGAGCAAACCGCGCGAGACTCTCACCCGTGACTCTCTCGACCAACAGACCGAGCAGGATCGCGTTGAGGTCGCTGTACTCCATCATTGCGCCGGGCGCGTGCTTGAGCGGAATCTGATAGAGCGTGTCGATCGCCTCGGCTCGCGACGTGGTGCGCCGGTAGAGAGGGAACCAGGCGGGAAGGCCGCTCGTGTGATTGAGCAGCATGCGCACCGTCACCCGTTCCTTTCCCGGTCCAGCGAAGCGGGGCAGATAGTCGGCCACGGGACGATCGAGCTCCAGATCCCCCCGATCGAACAGCACCATCACCGAGCTCGCGGTGGCAACCACCTTGGTGAGCGAAGCGAGGTCGAACAACGTCGCGCCGGGATCGGGGGCGGGCGTGCTCGGACTGAACGTGAGGTGTCCGAACCCTCCCGAGTAGAGCACGG
Source organism: Gemmatimonadota bacterium (assembly GCA_039933355.1). Classification (GTDB taxonomy): domain Bacteria; phylum Gemmatimonadota; class Gemmatimonadetes; order Gemmatimonadales; family GWC2-71-9; genus SHZU01. The sequence goes on from JBDTOH010000167.1 coordinate 4,118, forward strand.
TGTCGCGCCGGCCGACGACGACCACCGCGGCCGAATAGAGCCGCGAACGCATGCCGCCGTCGATGATTCGACCGATCCCGCTCCAGCCCTGCGCCTGGAGCGCGCGGCTCGCGAGGAGCCCCAGGAACACCGCCGCCAAGAGCCTAACGCGCGCCAACGTCACGGATCGATCCCGGGGGAAGCGTGTACAGCAGCGTGAGCGTGGATCGGTCGCGTGCCGACAGGACGGGGACACGGGTGGTGCCGAACATGACATCCTTCGGGTTGCCCGAGTGGGCCAGCCCGACTGCGTGACCGAACTCGTGCGCGGCGACGGCCTTCAACGCGTCGGGAGGTAGCAGTCCGCCGTTTGCACTCTTGACCGCGAGAGTCACAAGAGCGGAACGGATCGTCCCGTCCGGGCTCCATTGAATATCCGCCTGGCCGACTCGATCGAGATCGAAGTGATCGATCCATCGCACCCGGATGTCCGCTGCGTTGCTGTCCGCCACGATCTCGAACCGAAGGCCGACACCGGTGTTCTCCCATTGGTCGAGCGCTCCTCGAATCAACCCAGGCATATCCGGATACGGCACCGGCAAACTGGCCAGCGCGAGGAAAACTCTCAGCGGTTGTCCGCTCCGGTCCGGCCACCGCCTCAAGATCGAATCGGTGGAGGCCAACAGCGAGTCCATGAACGTAGCTCCCTGTGCTCGAAGAATACGTCTGCGGCTCTCGAGCATGGCGAGGCGGTCGATGGTGGGCGTGCCGGACACCGGCGCCAGCTCCGGAGGGCTAGGCTGGAAAATGGGTTGCGCGGGGCTTGCAGCGACGGTCGCCCGCGGTGCACTCGCGACCACGACCGGCGGCGTCATCGCCGCTTCGTGCGCCAACCCCATGCGGTTTACGAGGATGAGGCCTAGGAGGCCAAGCAGCACAGCGAACAGGATTCGGGCCATCAAGGTCTCCAGTGAAATCCAACCGAACCTAGCGCCGGCCCCTCAACCCCTCTTACCATTTGGCCTTACCTTCTACCTCTGCCCAGTTGCGAAAGCCTTTGCGCAGCCAGTTCATACTCGATCCCTTACCGATACCGCCGGCGCTCTGATGCTCCGAGCGTTCGCTCACGCACTGGTCCGCGCGCGCTGGGTCGCGATGGCGGCCTGGGCGATTATCGGAGCGGTGGCACTCTTCGAGGCGCCGAAGACCGCGGGCCTCCTCAATCTGCGAGGTGGGCGAGCTCTGGCGACCGAATCCAGGCGTGCCGACGACATCCTAACCAACGACTTTGCCCGGCCTTTCAGCGAATTCCTCGCCGTGACAATCGAGGGGCCAAGCTCCTTCAAAAGCGCCCCAGCCCGCGAGACGCTCGATACGCTGGTCGCCGCTGCCCGGCGATTGCCTTACGTGCGAGGCGTCGTGTCCTGGTTCACCACCGGCGATTCACTGTTCCTGAGCCGGGATGGACGCCTCACCTTTTTCCTGATCTCGGTCAAGGTCCCCAGCAGTGACAGCTTGGGCGGTCTGGTGACCCCACTTAGGCAAGAATTACACCGAGCCATGGCGTCAATCCGCAACCGCGACGGCTATTTGGTCCGGGTAACAGGTAGGGCCCCGCTCGACCTCGATGTCCGGACGATCAGCGCCGAAGACAGCCACCGGCTCGAAGCGCGGCTGCTGCCGATCAGCCTGGTGATCCTGGTCCTTGCCTTTGGCGCACTGGTCGCGGCGTTGCTGCCTGTTATCATGGGCGTCCTAACGATCGCGGTGTCGCTGTCGCTCATCGGGATCGCGGCTCGGATGACGCCCATGTCGATCTTCGTGCTCAACCTCACGTCGATGATCGGGCTCGGCGTCGGGATCGACTATTCGCTCCTCATGGTAACCCGCTTTCGAGAGGAGCTGGCACGCGGGTACCGCCGACGCGAGGCGGCCGAGCGGACGATCGCCACCGCCGGCATCTCGGTCCTCAACTCCGGCATCACCGTCGTGGTCGGTTTCAGCGCATTGTTTTTCACCCCGCTCGTCGAGACCCGGTCGGTCGGCCTCGCCGGGATCATCGTTGTCGCCGTCGCGGTGGTTCTTTGCACGACGCTGCTCCCCGCCCTCTTGGCCGTCTTGGGCCGGTCGATCGATCAGCCTCGGTGGCTGGCTCGTCGGCTGACATGGTATCACTCTCCCCAAGTCTGGGAGAAGTGGGCCCGATCGCTGGCCCGGCACCCGCGTCGCGCGCTTGTGTTAGGCGGCGCAACGATCGCCATCTTGACGGCGCCGGTCGCCTGGATCAAGATCGGGCTGCCCGCCCGTCACTGGTGGCCGAGCCAAAGCGAGGCGGGCGCCGGGGTCGAAACCCTCAGCCGAATGGGCGTATCCGGATACATTCAGCCGATCCGAATGCTGGTGCAGGTACCGCCCGGCCGAACCGCGATCGAAGCCGTCACACTCCGCGGACTCCGAGCCCTCTCGGACTCGATGCGCCGCGACCCGCGGGTTCAGGATGTCCGCAGCATCGTCGATCTCAAGCCCGGAACGTCGATCCTCGCCTATTCCCTGCTCTACTCCGACCTCGACTCCGCTCGCGTTCAATACGGCGACTTCCTCGACGCCTACCTCGGAACCGACAACCGCGCGGCGCTGCTCGACGTAATCCTCCAGGACACGACGTCGCTCACCACGGGGATGGAGGTCGTGCGCCACGCCCGGCGGCTGGTCGGTGGCAAGGGGATCAAGCAATTGAGAGGCGCGGAGGTTTTTGTCGGCGGCTACATCGCATCGAGCGTCGATGCGCAAGACCAGCTCCTCCATCGGTTCCCGTTGGTGATCGCGCTGGTACTTGGCGCGACGGCGGTCATGCTGGCAATCGCCTTTCGATCGCTTCTTGTGCCGATCAAGGCGGTGATCATGAACTCACTCTCGGTGAGCGCCGCGTTCGGGATGATCGTGCTGGTCTTCCAGAAAGGTTGGGGGTCCCAGCTGTTCGGTCTCACCGGGCCGACGGAAGCGATTTTTGTGTTCGTTCCGGTGCTGGTCTTTGCCGTCGTCTTTGGCCTCAGCATGGACTACGAAGTGTTCCTGATGAGCCGGATCAAAGAGGCCTTCGATCGGACCGGACGCAATACCGAGGCGACCATGGAGGGACTGAGCACGACCGCATCGGTCATCACTTCGGCGGCGCTGATCATGATCACGGTCTTCGGGGCGTTCGCGTTCGCGCGAGTGCTCATGATCCAGTTCCTGGGTTTCGGTCTCGCGATGGCCGTCCTCCTTGACGCGACCGTCATTCGCATGGTGCTCGTTCCCGCGTTCATGCACCTGATGGGCCGATGGAACTGGTGGCCGGGGTATCGACCGAAGAGCAGCCCGCCGGCCAAGCCGACCTGACCACGCCGCGGTCTATCGCTTGGCGTCCAGCCAGTTGGCACCGATGCCGATATCCACGACCAGCGGAACGGCGAGCGTCGCGGCTCCCTCCATGTGCGACCGAACCAGTTTCGCTACGCGCTCGGTCTCTTCCAGAGGAGCCTCGAGCACGAGCTCGTCGTGGACTTGGAGCAGGAGCTTTGCCCTGAGCCCTTCGGCTGCGAGCCCGCCGTGAATCCGGATCATCGCCAGCTTGATCAGGTCGGCGGCGGAGCCCTGCAGAGGTGAGTTCTGGCTCAAGCGCTCGCCGAAGGCGCGGGTGTTGAAGTTCTTGTCCTTGATCTCGGGGATGTACCGGCGCCGCTTGAAGAGCGTTTCGACATAACCCTGGCTCCGCGCGAGCTCGACTTGGCGGTCCAGGTACGCCCGCACGCCGGCAAAGCGCTCGAAATACTGACTGATGAACGCTCGCGCCTCCTCTTGCGTTATCCCCAGCCTCTTACTCAGCGCGAACGGACCCTGACCATATATCGTCGCGAAGTTGATCGTTTTTGCTCGGCCTCGCATCTCGCTCGTCACCTCGGCGACCGGAACCCCGAAGATGACGGCCGCGGTCTGACGGTGAATGTCCTCGCCCCTGTGAAACGCGGCGATGAAGGCCGGGTCTCCGGAGAGGTGCGCCATCAGACGAAGCTCGATCTGCGAGTAGTCCGCGACCACGAACTTGGCTCCCGGTCCCGGGACAAACCCGCGGCGGATCGCTTCGCCTCGGGGCGTCCGGACCGGGATGTTCTGGAGATTGGGATCAGAGGAGGAGAGCCGGCCCGTCGCTGCGCCGGTCTGGTTGAAAGTGGTATGGATCCGACCCGTGTCGGCTTGCACTCTCATCGGAAGGACATCGACATACGTGGACCGCAGCTTTTCCAGCTCGCGATATTCGAGCAGGAATTGGGGAAGCTCGTGGCCCATTTCCGCCAATTGCTCGAGCACGTCCGCATCGGTGGAAGGCCCCGTCTTGGTCTTCTTGAGCACCGGGAGCTGGAGCTTGTCAAACAGCACGGCCGCGAGCTGCTTTGGGCTGTTCAGATTGAGCGATCCGCCGGCCGCCCGGGCGATGTCGCTTTCCAGCCGAACGAGATCCCCGGTCAGCTCCTTCGAAAACTGGGCGAACAGCTCGCGATCGATCGCGATTCCCGTCCACTCCATGTCGACCAGCACGTGAGTCAGCGGCAGCTCGATCGTGTCGAGCAACGGCTGCAGTGCGAGCTCGGCCAGAGGCGACGCGAAGTATTGTTGCAGCGCAAGCACCGTCACGGCCTCCGCCGCCGAGTACTGTGCCGCGGCGTCGACCCCAATCTCGGCGAAGGACAGCTCGTTCTTGCCGCGCCCCGCGAGGCCGGCATAGGTCTGAAGTTGCCGGTCGAGGTGATCCAGACTCAGCGTGTCGAGGTCGTGCGAGCGCCGCCCCGGATCGAGCACGAAGCTCGCCAGCATGGAATCGTATCCGACTCCACCGAGCTCTATCCCCGCGCGGCGGAGGACTTGCCAGTCTTGCTTGATGTTATGGCCGGCCTTCTTCACCGTGGGATCTCGCAACAGCTCCGCGATCGCGGCGGACCGCGGGTCCGTGAGCGCGGGAAGATTCGCGACCGGCTCCGGCGCCGCCAGCTCACCGACAGGGCTCCGATGCCCGAAGACGAAGTACCACGCCTCTTCCGGACTGGCCGCGAGCGCAATGCTGACCAGCTCGGCGCTGTGCGGCTCGAGGGAGGTCGTCTCGGTGCTCAAGGCAACGAGGGGGGCTTCCCGAAGGCGCGCAATGACTGCAGGGACCTGGTCGAGCCGGTTCACCACGGTCACCTGAAATGGCAGCTGTTCGGCTGAACGCGTCTCCGCCGGTGCTTCGGCGGCGGGAGCGGTGACGGCGGCGGATTCGGTTTCCCCTTCGAGCGTGAGGAAGAGCTCGGGTTGCGGCGCAGCGACGCTGGTCTCGGGTTCCCAAGCCGCTGCCTCCTCCGAAAGGCGCCGCGCCAGCGAATGAAATTCCAGCCGAGTCAGAATCTTACGGAACGCCTCTTGATCCGGGCGCTTCGACGCGGCCGACGACAAGTCGAGCGTGACCGGCACGTCGAGCTGAATCGTCACGAGCTCGCGCGAAAGCCGGGCTTGGTCCGCCTGCGCCAGCAGCGCTTCGCGAGGTCGCTTTGCCTTGACCTCAGCCGCCCGAGCCAACACGGTCTCGAGGCTGCCGTACTCCTGGAGCAACTGGACCGCGGTCTTCTCGCCGATCCCTTTGACGCCGGGAACATTGTCCGAGCTGTCGCCAACCATTGCGAGATAGTCGGTGACCTGTGACGGTGGCACGCCAAGCCGCTCAGACGCGTTGGACTCGTCGACCCAGTGTTCCTCAACTCCAGCGGGGCCTCCCCGCCCTGGATTGAGCAACGCGATCCGCGGCTCGACCAATTGATAGAAGTCCTTGTCGCCGGAGACGATCACCACCTGGGTTCCGCTTGCGGCGTGTCGGCGCGCGAGAGTCCCGATCACGTCATCCGCTTCATATCCATCGATCGCGATCGCGGGGACCCCGAAGGCGGCGAGCAAATCACCGACCTGCTCGAGGGCCAGATCGAAATCCGCCTGAAGCTCCGAATCGAGCTTCTCACGGGTGGACTTGTACTGGGGATACTTAGCCGTGCGAAAGGAGTTGCCTTTGTCGAGCACCCAGACGTGATAGTCCGGTCGATACTTTGTCTGAAGTCGGAGGAGAAAGTTGGCGACTCCCCACGCGGCCGATGTGTTCACGCCCCGAGAAGTGCGCAGCGGACGACTGATGAGGGCGAAGAACGCGCGGTAGATTAGCGCGTGGCCATCGACCAGGAAGAGTTGGGGCGGACTGTGATTGGCCATGAATGGAAATCTAGACGGCCGAGCGGCCGAAGGGGCATGGGC
>JBDTOH010000168.1:0-10382 GCA_039933355.1 Gemmatimonadota bacterium
ACACCAGCCGGCGACCAACCGATTCGTGAAGGGCCACCGGATCCGCGTGTCGATCGCCACATCCGACGAGGGCGTGATCTGGGTGATTCCAGAAGATCCTCGCCCGGTCCTTACCGTATGCCGCGATCCGGAACGACCGTCGCGCCTGACGCTGCCCACACGTCCTAACGGCTCCTGACCGGCACCGCCGGCAACCCCTCACCTTCCCGTCGATTCGCGGGACACGGACATCGTATGACCGAGCCACATGCGGCCGATTTGCCGGCCCCTTCATCCCGTCGCGACTTCGTTTCCTACCTCGCGCTCGGCGGGATCGCCGCTGCGGCCGCGGGATGCGCCGGCCCGCACGCGGCGACGACGACGCCCGCTCCAGTCGCGGGCGCGGCAGCAACCCCGCCCGGCTCGCAGGCCCCGGCGGCACATCAGCCGCCCGCTGCGCCGATTCAGCTTCCGCCGCCCAAGGACGACGGTCCGTGGGATATGACTTGGCTCGACCGGGTCGATCGGGCTCGCTTCAAGCTGATGTTCGACGTCGGCGCCTACCTGGGCGGCGGTGGCCTTTACTACACCAAGAACTACCTCAACGGGATGCGCGACGGCTGGGGCATCGAGGCGCCCGATGTGATCCCGCTGATCGGCGTGAGCGGCGACGCCTACCCGATCGTGTTCAACGACCAGATCTGGGAGAAGTATCGGTACGGCGCGTCGAGCAAGACCAACGACCCTCGCACCGGCCAGCCCGCCACGCGGAACGTCTACTGGAAGCCGCGCGCCGGTGAATCGATGGCCGAGTTCGGCGTGGACGTGCTGCAGGCCCGGGGGGCGCAGCTGCTGTTTTGCAACAACGTGTTTCGCGGCGTCATTCGCGGAGTCATGAGGGAATCCGGTCGTCCATACGGCGACGTTCGCTCGGAGCTCAAGGCCGGGTTCCTGCCGGGCGTGATCGTAGTGCCGGCCATGGTTGCGGCGATGGCGATGGCTCAGGCTCGAGGCAGCGGCTACGTCTTCGCCGGCGTCTGAGGCTGATTGGGAACGGGGGCGCGAACGCGTATGTTTCACCCCTGTTCGCAATCCATCGCCCCTCGAGGTGCTCGATGTTCGTCGCCGCCCGCAAAGCCATTCTCCCCGCCGCGCTCATTCTGTTGCTGCCCTGGAACGCACCGGATCCGGGTGATATCCGGGGCTATTCGACTGAGGCGGCGAAGGTCCAGCGAGATTGGGAGGCAAAGCTCCGGGCGATCCCTGATCCGGCCCGGATGCGCGAGTCGATGCGGCGTCTCTCCGCGCGACCCCACCACGTTGGCTCACCATACGACAAGCTGAACGCCGAGTGGCTTCGCGACCAGCTCAAGTCGTATGGCTGGGATGCGTCGATCGAGGAATTCTCGGTGCTCTTTCCCACCCCGAAGGAGCGCCTCCTCGAGATGACGGCGCCCACCAAGTTCATCGCTCGGCTCGACGAACCGGTGCTAAAGGAAGACCCGACCTCCAATCAGAAGAATGAGCAGCTCCCGACCTACGTCGCCTACTCGGCCGACGGTGACGTGACTGCGCCGCTCGTCTACGTCAATTACGGCGTCCCCGCTGACTACGAGGAGCTCGACAAGCGCGGCATCTCGGTGAAGGGTGCGATCGTGATCGCGCGGTACGGTGGCTCCTGGCGCGGCATCAAGCCGAAGGTGGCCGCGGAGCACGGCGCGATCGGCTGCCTGATCTACTCCGACCCGAAGGACGACGGGTACGCCCAGGGCGAAGTTTACCCAGCCGGACCGTGGCGTCCGAAAGACGGCGTCCAGCGCGGCAGCATCATGGACATGCCGACCTATCCCGGCGACCCGCTCACGCCCGGCGTCGGCGCGACGGCGAGCGCGACACGGCTCGACCGCAAGGATGCCGTCACGCTGATGAGGATCCCGGTGCTGCCGATCTCGTATGCGGACGCCCAGCCCCTCCTCGCAGCGATGACCGGCCGAGTCGCGCCGGAGTCGTGGCGTGGCTCGCTTCCGATCACGTACCGCCTCGGCCCCGGCCCCGCGACCGTGCATCTCAAGGTGGCGTTCGACTGGTCGCTCAAACCGGTCTACGACGTGATCGGCAAGATTCCCGGCGCGGTCTACCCGGACCAATGGGTGGTGCGCGGGAACCATCACGACGGGTGGGTCAACGGCGCTGAAGACCCGATCTCGGGCGCCGTGCCGGAGCTCGAAGAAGCGCGCGCGATCGGCGAGCTGGTCAAACAGGGCTGGAAGCCGAAGCGCACGCTCGTCTATGCCTTCTGGGACGGTGAGGAACCGGCGCTGCTCGGCTCGACTGAATGGTCCGAGACCCATGCGGACGAGCTCCAGAAGAAGACGGTGCTGTACCTCAACAGCGACGGCAACGGGAGGGGCTACCTCAACGCCGGCGGCTCCCACACGCTCGAGCGATTCGTCAATCAGGTCGCAAAGGAGATCGACGACCCGGAGTCGAAGCTGACCGTGTGGAAGCGGTTGCAGGCGGGGGTGATCGCGACCGGCGACGCCAAGCAGCAAAAGGAGGCGCGGAGCCGCGGCGACCTCCGGATCGCTGCGTTAGGCTCGGGCTCCGATTTCACTCCCTTCCTCCAGCACCTCGGCGTTCCCACGCTCGACATCTCCTTCGGCGGCGAGGACGGCGGCGGGATCTACCATTCGATCTACGACAGCTACGCGTGGTACACCCGCTTCAGCGACACCTCGTTCGCATACGGCCGGACCATGGCGCAGACCAACGGTACGATGATGATCCGGATGGCCAACGCCGAGCTCTTGCCCTATGAGTTCGGGGCGCTCGCCGAGACGGTGAAGGGCTACGTGGACGAGCTCAAGGAGCTTCGGGCGACCCGAGCCGCGAAGATCGACGAGACCAACCGGCAGATCAACGACGGCGTGCTCGCGGCGGTGAACGATCCTCGTAACCCGCTCATCCCGCCCAAAGTCGAGGCGCCGGCCCCGGTCCTCAACTTCGCGCCGCTCGACAATGCCGGGAACGCGCTGACCAAGGCGGCCGAGCGGTATGAGACGGCGTATACGGCGGCGATCGCGGCGCCGAACCAGGAGCGGCTCGCCCGGGCCAACGCGATTCTACAGAACGGCGACCAGCCACTTCTCGCGAGCGATGGGCTGCCGAAGCGTGCCTGGTACCGCCATCTCCTCTATGCACCGGGCCTCTACACCGGCTACGGCGTCAAGACGATGCCGGGCGCCCGCGAGGCGATCGAGCTCAGCGCCTGGAAGGAAGCCGATCAGGAGATTGTCCGGATCGCGGCAGCCCTGGACCGCGAGACCGCCTTGATCGACCGCGCAGCCGAAGCATTGGAGGCCAAGTGAACCGGATCCGCGGGTTCCTCAGGGTTGCAGCTGCGGCAACCCTGGCGGCCTGCGCCACAGAGAAGGCCGCCGCTCCAACGGCTGACCGGTTCTCCGCATTTGCGGACATGTACTTCGATGCGCTGTTCGCGTACTCGCCCACAGCCGGCACCGCGGCCGGCTTTCACCAGTACGATGACAAGCTCGAGGATCGCTCTTCGCAGGCCGTGACGGCGCGCGCCTCCGCGCTCAAGGCCGAGCTTGCGGCGCTCGACAGCATCCGGGCGGGGTCGATGACGCCGAGCGACTCGATCGACGCCGCCATGATCAACGGCGCCATCCGGTCGGAAATTCAGGACATCGAGGTGATCCAGAGCTGGAAGCGGAATCCAATGGGTTACGCCGGCGTCGCGGGCAACGCCGTCGACCTCTTGATGAAGCGGAACTTCGCGCCGCCGCTCGAGCGGCTCAAATCTGTGACGACGCGGCTCCGCGGCGTTCCCGCGGTCCTGGCGGCAATGAAAGCCAACATCGACAACCCGCCGCAGGAGTTTGCCGACTTGGCGATGCGGGTCGCGGCGGGCTCCGTGGGCTTCTTCAAGGGCGACGTGGCCAAGTGGGCCAAGGAATCGGCCGGGAGCGACACCGCGGCGTGGCGCGGATTCTCCTCCGTGAACGACTCGGTGGTGGCAGCGCTCCAGTCGGCGGCGGACTGGATCAAGTCCGACCTGCTCCCCCGCTCCAAGGGATCGTATGCGATCGGCGCGCAGGCCTTCTCAGACAAGCTCGAGTACGACGAGATGATCGACATCCCGCTCGAGCGAGTTCTCGCGTTAGGCGAGGCCAACCTCGAGAAGGACTACCAGGATTTCGTCGCCACGGCCGCGAAGGTCGCGCCGGGCAAGACACCCGCCCAGGCGATGGCCACGCTCGAAGATGAGCATCCCACGGTGGCCGGCCTGATCCCGGCCGCCAAGAGCACCGTCGAAGGCACCCGCCAGTTCTTGATCGATCATAAGATCGTCGGCATCCCGAGCGAGGTGCGGCCCATTGTGACGGAGACGCCACCCTACGCGAGAAACGGCAGCTTCGCGTCGATGGATACCCCCGGCGCCTACGAGACCAAGGCCACCGAGGCGTTCTACTACGTCACGCCTCCGGAGAAGGAATGGGATGCCAAGCACATCCAGGAGCACCTCCGCCTCTACAACAAGAGCGTGATGAACGTCATCACCGTCCACGAGGTATTTCCGGGGCATTTTCTCCAGTTCATCTATGCGTCCCAGTTTCCGACGAAGACCCGCAAGCTGATCGGCGTCGGCACCAATGCGGAGGGGTGGGCACACTACACCGAGCAGATGATGCTCGAAGAGGGGTTTGGCGGTGGCGATCCCAAGATCCACCTCGCGCAGCTTTCGGAGGCGCTCCTGCGCGACTGCCGATGGGTGGTCGGGATCAAGCTCCATACTCAGGGGCTCTCGGTCGCGGAGGGCGCCAAGACGTATTTCACCGACAAGTGCTTCCAGCAGCCCGCGAACGGCTATGAGGAATCGCGGCGGGGCGCCTACAATCCGACCTATCTCTACTACGCTTTCGGCAAGCTCGCGATCTACAAGCTCCGAGCGGACTATCAGAAGGCGAAGGGAACCGCGTACACGCTCAAAGGCTTCCATGACGAGTTCGTGAAGCAGGGAGCCCTGCCGATCAAGCTGATGCGCCGATTGTTACTCCCCGGCGATACCAGCTCCGTGCTGTAGCAACTCGCGGACCGCGAATCGGCCCGTGGTTAGATTCTGTCCTGCTCCAGGTAGTGGGCGGTGTATTCAAGGAGAGCATATGATCCGTCGACCGTTCCGTCTCATCGGCCTGCTGTTTGTCTCGTCGCCCGCAGCCAGTCCTGCGATCGCCCAGACCGGCACATTCGATCTCGTCAAAACCAAGACGGTTCTCAGTGGAATGATCGAGAAGGCGCTCAAGGAGCGCGGGGTGCCGTCGATCTCGATCGCCCTCGTGAGGGGTGACTCGATCGTCTGGAAGGCCGCGTTCGGGTACGCGAATGTCCGGACCAAGACTCCCGCGACCACCGAGACGCTCTACAGCACCGGCTCGACCTTCAAGTCGGCAACGGCCACGGCACTGATGCAGCTCGCCGACCAGGGCAAGTTCAAGCTCGATCAGCCGGTGAATCGCTACCTCGGCGACATCCAGGTGCAGGACCAGATCCAGAGCGACAAGCCGGTGACGTTCGCGCATATGCTGTCGCACTGGTCTGGGCTCAAGGCCGGAGCGGAGACCCAGCCCATCTGGGGCCGCCAGCTGCCCAAGCCGCTCGACCAGATGGTCTCCAAGCTTTATTCGGTGCGGGCGCCCGAGGCGAAGTGGGAGTACAACAACTATGCCTTCGGGATGGCGGGCCTGCTCGTCGAAAAGATCTCGGGCGTGGAGTACGAGAAGTACATGCTCGAGAACGTGCTGAAGCCGTTAGGCGTCGCCACGCCCCACCCGGTGTATCCGTCGCCCGAGATGGTCGAGCTCATGGCGCTGCCCTACATGCCCGGCGGCCCGGATGGCCAGCCCCGGCCCGTCGCTCAGGTCCATTACGACGTCTATCCCGCCGGCGACATCTATCTCACGCCGGAGGACATGGCTCGCTTCCTCGGCGCGCATCTCAACGGCGGAGTGTTTCAGGGTCACCGCATTCTCTCCGAGGCATCGGTCACGAAGATGCACGAGCCGCAATTCGGGGGCACCTATGGCTTCGGCTTTTTCGTCAGGAAGGACCCCAACGGCCACACCATCATCTATCATGGCGGCGGGATTCCGGGACAGAGCTCCAACATGATGGGCGATCTGGACGCCAAGGTCGGGGTCTACTACATGTCGAACTCGGGAGCACCCCCGTTGCTCGCTGAGGCGGCGCTCAAGCTGCTCCGCGGCGAGGATTACACGCCTCCCCCCGACAAGAAGCCCATCGCGGTCGATTCGAAAGTGTTGGATTCCTACGTGGGGACTTATGAACGCACCGCCGACGTCGTGTTCACGATCGCCCGGGAAGGTTCGGGCTTGATCATGCGGCGAGGTCCCAACACGCCCGCGACCGCACTCCTCGCCGAAGCGCCGACCAAGTTCTTCATCAGGGGCCAAGATCTCACGATCACGTTCGTCGCGGACGAGGCGGGCGCGATCGACAAGATGGTGCTCGAGACGAACGGCCAGACGCAAGACGCCAAGCGGCGGAAGTAACCCGATGGCACCCGTTTCCCCGTATCGTTCTCTGCCCGCCGAGCGACGGGTTGCGCTGATCACCCACGTCGTGTCGACGGACGGCACGTCGCGCGAGGCACAGATCCAGCGCATCGTGGCTCGCGGGGGCGGCTTTCGGCTGGCCACACTCCGCAAGTGGACCGCGGCACAGCTCGCCCGCGAGGTCGTCCGCTACAACATGGAATCGGCGCAGGACGAGCTCATGCTCCTGCATACCCTGTATGTGGTGCTCGAGCCCGCGCTTCAGATCGCGTTTCTCGATGCGGCCGGCGTAAGGCACGACGGCGCGACCATTCCGGAAGATCTCGCAACGCCGTATGCGGAAGCGACCGCCGTGCGCTCGGCGGCCGTGGCGCTGGTGAAGGACCACGGCGATGACGCCCGCCGCTACCTCCGCACTATTGCCCTCTATAACACCGACGCCTGGCCCGGGCTCGGCGACGTGATCGCCGAACTGGAGTAAGCGCGAGTTTCGTGAAGCTTCTCGTACCCGGGTTTACCCAAAACGACATGGTCCTTGCGATCAAGAATGCGAATGCCGCAGCGCTGGCTGCCGGCAGCGCAGTGGACCTGATCATGCCCCATGGGACGCACTATTGGACCGGGCCACTGCCCCCGCTTCACAACGTCAGGCTGATCTCGTTAGGTGGCCATGTGAACTACAGCCCGACCGTAGACGGACCTGCGCTGGAGTGGTCAAACGGAACCGGGCAAGTGTACGGGGCGGGATGCTTCAATGTTCACTTCTACTCACCCGATACGACGCGTCAAAAGACAATGATCAAGATTGTCGACGCAACCGACTTCGTCGTGAACCGGCTCCGAGCCTACGAGAAGGCTTGGAGAGGAGGAGCCGGCTTCGGGAGCATCGGCATCCATACCTGCGGCAGGGAGACCGTCCGGGTTCGCGATTCCCACCTCTACGCGGATCAACCGGTGCTCTACGACATGAACCCGAACTTTGGCGGCAATGTCGCGGCCGATCTGTTTGTCCTGTTGGACAGCGTCTTCGTGATGACGAGCGGTAGGAACAACAAAGCGGTCGACTGCGCTGATGGGGTAATCATCCAGAGCCTCGCGATTCGCCATTGCGCCGCAGTCCGCGGAGGCGGATTGTTCCGGCTCGCAAATACCGCGGTCTCGGGGATTTCCATGGGCCTCGAGTTCGACAACTGCCGAACCGAACAATCTCACGATCCGGCAAGCTATGCGATCGACATTGCCTCGAGGCCTCATGTAGTGCACAAAGTGACGGTCCGGAACATGATCTGTGACCCGACCGCAAACGGTCTCAAGCTCCGAAACGTAACCGACGCGGAGCTCGACAGCATCGACTACAACGAGGCTGCAAAGGGAGTGTTTCTCAACGTCGATGCGACGGTCAACAGCATCTCGGGCCGGGACTGGACCCATGGCGCTGCTACCAGCTTCGTGGGTCTGGATCAAGTGGCGGCGCTGGACGTCCGCAATGAGACGTGGGGCGAAGGAACGAAGCCATTTCATCGGCTCAACAAGCGGATCATCCGGCCGGGGGCCGGAGAGATCAGCGCCGATCGCGGGGACGCGAATGTGACGCTGGTGGTTGGTAGGGACGCCGAAACGCAGCGCTTCGCGACAGCACTGACGGCAAAACGGATCGTATCGCTGTCAACGAAGGATGCCACGATGGGCGACACGTGGCGAATTGTCCGCACGGGCCTCGGCGGGTTCTCGCTCGACATCGGCGGCATCAAGACAATTCCAGCGGCGACCGCCGCCACGGTCACCGTGCAATATGACGGCTCAGCGTGGCGCCTTGTAGGCTACCAGCCTCTATGACCTGCGGTGCCTTCTCCGCTGAGCCTCAAGGCGAGTAGAGCCATGACGAATCGCCTCGCGCAGGAGAGCTCGCCCTATTTGAGGCAGCACGCGACCAATCCGGTCGATTGGTATCCCTGGGGTGACGAAGCCTTCCGGCGCGCTCGCGAAGAAGACAAGCCCGTTCATGTGTCGGTGGGTTACGCCGCGTGCCACTGGTGCCACGTGATGGCGCACGAGTCGTTCGAGAACCCCGAGATCGCCCGGGTTATGAACGACCGGTTCGTGAACATCAAAGTGGACCGGCAGGAGCGCCCCGACGTCGACGACATTTACCAGAAGGTCGTCCAGATGCTCGGGGAGGGCGGCGGCTGGCCGCTCACCGTGTTCATGACACCGGATCGTGAGCCGTTCTTCGGGGGCACCTACTTTCCGCCTGAGGATCGCTACGGCCGGCCGGGATTTGGCCGGGTGCTGCTCCATCTGAGCGAGCTCTGGAAGACCAAGCGCGACGAGCTCCGTGAGAACATCGGCCAGTTTCTCCGCGGCTATGATGCGCTCGAGAAGCGCGAGCTCCAGGGACCGGCCCCCGCCGACATCGACGTGCCGGCCTCGGCCGCACGGCTCTTCGCCGAGAACACGGACGCCGTCCATGGCGGTTTAGGCAGGGCACCGAAGTTTCCTAATCCTTCATGCTACGACCTGATCCTCCGCGTTTACCACCGCACCCGCGAGCCTGCGCTCGCCCGCGCGCTCGAGGTCACGCTCGACCGCATGGCCGCGGGCGGGATCTACGATCACCTGGGCGGCGGCTTCGCCCGCTACAGCGTGGACGAACAGTGGGCCGTGCCTCACTTCGAGAAGATGCTCTACGACAACGGCCAGCTGGTCAAGCTCTACGCGGACGCGTACCGACTCACGGGCAAGCTCGAGTGGCGGCGGGTGTTCGACGAGACGATCACCTACATGCTCCGGGACATGGCCCATCCGGACGGTGCCTTCTTCGCGAGCGAGGACGCCGACAGCGAAGGCGACGAGGGCAAGTTCTATGTCTGGACGCCGACCGAGCTCGCGAGCGCTCTAGGAGAGGACGACGGGGCGTTTGCCGGGCGTGCCTACGGCGTCACAGAACGGGGTAACTTCGAGCACAGTGCGACGGTGCTCCATCGCTCCGCCCCTCTCGATTCTGCTGAACTGGCTCGCTTGGATGGACTGCGGGAAAAGCTCCTTGCGACGCGCGCCCGCCGGGTTCGGCCCGGGCGTGACGAGAACGTTCTCGCGGGGTGGAACGGGCTCATGATTCAAGGGTTGTGCGCCGCGTACCAGGCGACCGGTGAGCCGCGATATCACGAAGCCGCACAGCGCGCCGCCGAGTTCCTGCTGACAAAGATGAGCATGCCGGACGGTGGCGTGTATCGCGTCTGGAAGGACGGAGCGGCGAAGGTTCCGGGCTTCCTCGACGACTATGCGTTCGTGGCCAACGCGCTCGTCGATCTCTACGAGTCCGGTTTCGAGCGCCGGTACCTCGAGCGGGCTACGACCATCGTTGATCTCATTCTCGAGAAATTCTGGGACGACGGTCTCTACTTCACTCCGCTCGATGGTGAGCGGCTCGTGCACCGGTCCCGCTCTCCGCTCGACAACGCCTGGCCGTCCGGAACATCGACCAGCGCGTTCGCCCTGTTGCGGCTCTTCGAATTGACCGGCGACACCCGCTACCGGGGGCCGGCGGAGCAGATTGTCGAGATGTACGGCGGCGCGGCCGCGAACAATCCGTTCGGCTTTGCCCATCTTCTCGCGGCGCTCGACTTCTCGGAGCGGGGACCGCTCGAGATCGTGCTGGCGGGCGATCGGTCGAAAGTCGCGCCGCTCGTCGACGCCGTCCACCGCGCATACCTTCCCGCGCGGGTCCTTGCCTTCGCCGATGACGTACCGGTGGGAGCCGGCCGGGAACCGATCGGCGGCGCGCCCGCCGCGTACGTGTGCCGGAACCAG
>JBDTOH010000169.1:0-10366 GCA_039933355.1 Gemmatimonadota bacterium
GGCAAGCGGGTGAGCGCTGCCGTAATGATCGACCAGGCGTCGTATCTCTTTCCCGCCGGCGACCCGGGACGGCTGAGCTTCTCTGCCTCCGGGCTCCTCGTGACCCTGCTCAGCTGGGCGATGAGCCCGCACGTCAAACGCCTCAACCTTGCCTTTGTCGTGGTCGATGAGCGTCTGACGGACCTGAGCTCCCGCCTGACCGGGAACCCCCACGTCACCGCCCTCGAGGTCCCGCTGCCGGATGAAGCGACGCGCGGCGACTACGTCAAATGGGTCGTCGGCGACCGTCCGCTCGAGAGCTTCTCCGACTTCACGGCGCCGGAGCTAGCCAAGCTGACCGCCGGCATAACGCTCACCGATATCGGCGTGCTGCTCAAGACCGCGATGGAGAACGGTCAGCAGCTCGACGCCAAGGTGTTCCAGCAGCTCAAGAAGACGCTGATCGAGCGGCACTGCGGCGGGTTGCTCGAGTTTATCGATCCCAAGTGGAATCTCGACTCGGTGATCGGCCACGACGCGGCCAAGGCGCGCTTTCGGGAGGACGCCCAGCTGCTCAAGCGGGGCGCGCTCGACTGCCTGCCCATGGGCTATCTCCTCTGCGGGGCGGTCGGCACGGGAAAGACATTCATCGCGCAGTGCGCTTCCGGTGAGATCGGGGCGCCCTGCGTCATCCTCAAGAACTTCCGCTCCAAGTACGTCGGCGAGACCGAGGGAAACCTGGAGCGGGTCCTGTCGGTGCTTCGAGCGATGGGCCCGGTCATGGTGGTCGTCGACGAGGCGGACGCCGCGTTAGGCGACCGCGACCAGTCCGGCGATTCGGGCACGTCGAGCCGGGTGTTCGGCATGATCGCGACGCAGATGGGCGACACCCGCTACCGCGGCAAGATCCTCTGGATGCTGCTCACGGCCCGGCCCGACCTCCTGCCGATCGACCTCAAACGCCAGGGACGCGCCGAGGTCCATATCCCGCTCTTCTATCCGGGCGAAGAGCCCGAGCTTCGCGCCATGTTCGTCTCGATGGCCCGCAAGCTCGGCACCAAGCTCGACGATGCGGACGTTCCCGCGCTCCCGAACATCGGCCAGCTCTCGGGGGCGGATGTGGAGGGGATCGTGGGCCGGGCGTGGCGGCGCTCGCTCCTCTCGGGCGCCGAGCGGGTAACCCGCGAAGCGCTCGAGGAAGTGCTCGAGCAGTTCATGCCGTCCACGCAGGGGCTGGAGAAGGAGCTCCAGGAGGTGGCGGCGATCATCGAGTGCACGGACCGGATCTTTCTGCCCAAGGAGATTCAGCGCCGCGTCGATCGCGAAGGCGGCAGAGCCGAGCTGCAGCAGCGGCTGACCGAGCTCAAGGGGTTGGTGGAACGGCTGTGAGCGCGGTTGAGATCTAGGCCGGGAGGACGGATACAACGGATCTGCGGATAGATCTGATCGATCCTGCGCGCGAGTGGTGTGGCGTCCTCCATGAGCGGGAGTCCAAGTCTTTATTTTCTTATTGTTTCACGCCTGATCTCAGGAGCTATCCTGCTCACGGATCGATCCTATGTACCCGCTCATCCGTTGTATCCGTAACCCCCTACCGTAGACCGTCCATGCAAACTCCCCGCATCGGCCGCGTCGCCGAACGAGACATTCCGCCGATCCCAACGGGGACAAACTGTCCCACCGCTACGCAAGAGACGCAATTCCGCGCAGTGATTCTCAGATGATGAGAGGCTTTACCCGGGATGAGATCCGCGTGATTGTGCCCGCCTACTTTGATGCCGTTCAAGCCGATGGGTCGCGACCCTCGGGATGACACTAACCCGGCGAGGCTCAGTCATGAGACAACCGCATCGAATCACGCTTCCCGGCCTTCTGGCGGCGTCGTTGATCGCCTGTGGCCCTTCGCCCACCGTCACCGCCAATTCATCGGATCCGACCCCGCCGTCCGCGGTGTGGCTCCAGGCCGACGTGACCGGCAGCCCGCTCGTGAACGTGATGTTAGGCGGCGGGCCGTTCGCGAGCCAGCTGGCCGCCACCGACAGCGTCCGGCTCACGGCCCGCGCGGACGATCCCGACGGCGGGATGCGCTCCCTCCGCCTCATGATGCGGATCCGGCAGCCTCGGCTCGGGACCGCCGTCCTCGCACCGTTCCAGCCGGCGACCGCCACCACGTCGAGCGCGACTCCGGGGCAGCAGGTATCGCCTTCGGCCACCGTGTCATGGACCGTGTCCGCGACGACGTTCGCGTCCGGCGCGGCGCTGGGCGGGCTCGAGGTGATGGCGGAGGCGGAGAACTTCGCGGGCCAGGTCTCTCGGACTCCGGTGCTGAGCCTTTGCGTCAAGGATGTCCAGCTCCGGGTCCACGCGGTCCCGCTCAGCGACGACGACGGAAGCCACGCGCCCCAGGTGACGCCCACCCAGTTCGCCGACGCGGTTCAGCGAGCCAACCGGGTCTACTGTGGCACCGGGATCCAGTTCCGGTTCGACTCCGTGACCGACTGGGCCGCGCAGCGGAGCACGGGCATGAATCGCGACCAGACCATCCGCGCCGACGGTAACACGCTGGCCGACGGGCTTCCGCGCCGCGTCGTGATGTTTCTTCGGTGGGGCGGCGACCCCGCGAGCGTGACCGGCAACGGCAATGCCTACCCTCCGCCCGGCATCGGCACTGTGCCGCTCAACATGGTGGACGAAGACCAGCACTACGTCGCGCTGCCAAGCTTGTATCCAACGACCGGACTCAGCTTCCTCACGCTCCAGAATGGTTCCTTCATGGCCCACGAGCTCGGTCACTACCTCGGGCTCTACCACACGTTTCCGGGCTGGGGCGGTAACACGCTGCCGGTATACGCAACGGATCCGGCGGACGCCTCTCAAACCGACCGGGCGATCGTGACCTACGTCCGAGCGAACGGGGGAACTACCGATGCAATGGACGGTGATCGCGTGGCGGACACACCGCCCGATCCCGGGGTCCTGGTGTTCCAGAAGCGGGGCGTCGATCCCTGCGCGGATCACCGGGTCAATGTGACCGCGAGCGTGGGAGGCCAGCCGTTCACCTATACGTTCATTCCCGACCTGGCGAACGCCATGAGCTACTACGATCTCTGCGACAAGGGACCCGACCCCCTCCCGCGGGACTTTTCGCCGGCGCAGGTGGCTCGGATGCATCTCGTGCTGAGCGTCCCCGCGAGGAGCTCGTTACTGCTTCCGTGACGGGGCCATGGCGGCTCGAATCCGCGACGGTAGATTCGGCGTTACCGTCTGTCACACGGCTTCACGAGGCGACATGGTCCGAGACTACATCTTCGTCAGCTACGCCCACACGGACGGGAAGTGGCTCGACCGGCTTCGGATCTTCCTCGATGGGTTCCCGTGGGGTCGGTCGTACCTCGAGGGGGGACACCTGTGGGCGGATCCACAGCTTCGCACCGGTGACCGGTGGCGGCGCGAGATCGGTGACGGCCTGGCCCGCGCTCGCGTCGGAGTGCTGCTGATCAGCAAGGAATTTCTGGCCTCCAAGTTCATTCGCGAGCACGAGCTGCCTCAATTGCTGGACGGCGCTCGAACGGATGAGGTCGTCCTGGTTTGCGTTCCCGTGAAGAGCGCGCCGGTCGAATTGGCTTGTCCAGAGCTGCTCGAGTATCAGTGGGTGCGCCCCGCGAACAAGCCACTCGATTTGTTGTCTGCGGCTAGACGGGAAGCCGCGCTGACTGAAGTAGTCAAGGCCTTGTTCGAGGTTGCCGAGCGCGTCGGCCTCACGAAGGCCACCGCCACCGTTGCTCCGATTCCCACCCGCCGCACGGCCCCCGCGAGAAGTCTGCCGCTCACCGGACTCGGGACGGTTCCCGGCAAGCTGTTCGGAGCTCCGTCGCAACCGCCTCACTTTATCCCGCTGCCCGGGGTTCGCGATCGGTTGCGGACCGCATTGCTCGGCGGCGCGACCGGCTCGGCCGCAATCGCAGCGCCGAGCCAGGTCGGTGTGTTCGGCCCGGGCGGAATCGGCAAGACCGTCTCGATCATGGATCTCGTTCACGACCCGGCGGTCCAACGCGCATTCCCCGATGGGATCTATTGGTTGGAGCTCGGGCAAACTCCGGACCTGCTCGGCCTCCAGGCGCGTCTCCTCGAGCGGCTGACCGGCGCTCCTGAGGCGATCGACTCGGTGGCGGGAGGCATCGACCGGATCCGCGAGGAGCTCGCTGACCGGGGCTGTCTCGTGGTTCTCGACAATGTGTGGCGCTACGACCACGCGGCGGCGTTCGATGCGGCCGGCGCCAAATCCCGGCTCCTCGTCACGACCCGGGACGCCGGCGTGCTCACGGCGTTAGGTGCGGACGCGATCGAGCTCAGCGTCTTAGGCGAGGGCGACGCGCTCGAGCTGGTCGCCGCGTGGGCCGGCCGCTCCGCGGACAAGCTGCCTGACGAGGCCAAGGCCCTCGTGAAACGGTGCGGGTACCTGCCGCTCGCGATATCGATCGCCGGAGCGCTGATCCGCGACGGTACCTCGTGGGACGACCTGCTGGCCGCGCTCGAGGCCGGGAACCTGCGGCTGCTCGACCACCAGTACGCGAGCGTGTTTGCGTCGCTCCGGCTCAGCATCGATGCACTGCCCGAGCCCGTCAGGAGCCGCTACCTGGAGCTTGCAGTCATCCCGAAAGGCGTCGCCGTGCCGGTCTCGGTGATCTCGCGGTACTGGGCGCTGACCGGAGGCCTCGCGGGTTACGAGAGCCGGCACCTCCTGGCGGACCTCGCCGCCAAGTGCCTCCTCTACAAGGACGAGGCCGGCGGCACGGAAGCGATTCGGCTGCACGACCTGCAGCGAGACTTCCTGCAGCTCGCCGCCGACGACACGGTTGAGCTGCATCGGCGGTTGCTCGATTCGCTGGGCCAGGACCTCGAGCCCGCAACGAGACCGAACCTCCGCGCGTGGTGGACGCTCAAGCCCGACCAGCAATACGTCTGGCACAACCTCGGCCGGCACCTGCTCGAGGCGGATTGCGCCGATGAGCTGATGGCTCTGCTGCTCGACTACGAATGGATTGTCGCGAAGCTCGCCGCCACGGATCTCAATTCGCTCGTAAGCGACTACGAGCTCGTCGCCGGCGAGCCTGCTCACGACCTCGTGCGGGGCGCGCTCGCGCTGTCGCACGTGCTCGCGAAGGACAAGCAGCAGCTCGCCGGCCAGCTGACCGGCCGGCTGCTCTCGGCCGAGGATCCGCGGATTGCGGCGTTGGTGAAGGAGGCGCGGACCTCGACTAAGACGCCGTGGCTCCGTCCATTGACCGGAAGCCTGGCGCAGCCGGGTGGTGCGCTGGTTTACACGCTCGACGGGCTGTCGGAGTTCGTCGTCAAGATGGCCCTGACCGCCGAAGGCCGCAGGGCAGTCTGTACGGTGTCCGGCAGCTCGACGTTGGAAGTCTGGGACCTCGTCGCTGGAGAGTTGCTGCAGCGACTGATCGGGCATTCACAGATGGCCATGAGCGTGGCGGTCACACCCGATGGCCGGTTGGCAGTCGCGGGCGCGACGGACGGGACGGTCAGGGTGTGGGACCTCGCCTCCAGCCGGCTTGTTCTCACGATCGATGGACAATCCGGCCAGGTAGACGGTGTGGCGGTCACGCCGGACGGCCGAAGAGTGGTCGCAGGTCTGGCCAGTGGGGACGTGAAGGTCTGGGAGATCACCACGGGCCGGCTCGTGATGAGGCTCGCGGGGCATTCCGCTCGGGTCGGGTGCGTGGCGGTGGCGCCGGACGGCCGCCTCGCGGTCTCCGGCTCGTGGGACAAGACGATCAAGGTGTGGGATCTCGCGACCGGGGGGCTGGTTCACACGCTCACCGGCCATTCGGAGCTGATCGACTGCCTAACCGTCACCCCCGACAGCCGGTTGGCGATCTCGGCGTCCATGGACCGCACGCTCAAGGTCTGGGACCTCTCGACCGGTGCGCCGCTTCAAACTCTGCAGGGTCACTCGGATCCGGTTGCCGGTGTGGCGGTCACCCCGGACGGAAGGCGCGTCATCTCGGGCTCCGGCGATGCGACCATCAAGATCTGGGACCTCGAGACCGGCGAGATCCTCCAAACACTCTATGGACATGCGGCTCGGATCACCGACGTCGCGGTCGCGCCCGACGGCCGGCGGGCGATCTCCGCTTCGGCGGACCGGACCATCAAAATCTGGGATCTCGCGGCCAACCTGCCCGTCCAGGTGTCCCAGGGACACTCGGAGCGGGTCACCGGTGTGGCGGTCACCCCCGATGGCTTGCGAGCGATCTCGGGATCGTCGGACTGCTCCGTCAAGGTCTGGGATGTCGCGACCGGCGACCTCATCCAGACGCTCGACCGGTATTCGGACCGGGTTAGGTGCGTCGCGGTCGCTCCGGACGGCCGGCGCGCCGTCTCCGGCTCGTGGGACAAGACCGTCCAGGTCTGGGATCTCGCCACGGGCGGCCTCCTGCAGACCTTCGCGGGTCATGCCAAAACCGTTACCGGCGTGGCGATCACACCCGACGGCGAGCGGGTAATCTCAGCCTCCGCCGACCGCACGCTCAAGATCTGGGAGCTCGGGACGGGTAAGCTGCTGCAGACGCTCCAAGGCCATTCAGGGACCGTCACCAGCGTTGCCGTCACGCAGGGCGGCCTCCGGGCGATCTCCGGCTCGGAAGACGAGACGGTCAAGGTGTGGGACCTCGGGACCGGTGCGCTGCTCGATACGCTCAAGGGCCATTCGAATTTCGTCGCGGCCGTGGCCGCTCTCTCCGCCGGCGAGCGGGCCGTGTCGGGGTCGCTGGACTGGACTGTGAAGGTCTGGGATCTTGCGGGCGGGAAGCTGCTCCAGACGCTCGAAGGACATGCGGACCTCGTCGCCTCCGTCGCAATCGCCCCCGACGGTCGCCGAGCGATCTCCGCATCCGCGGACCGATCAGTCAAGGTCTGGGACCTCGAGACGGCGGGAGCAGCCGTGACGTTCACGACCGAGAATCCGATGCAGTGCTGCGCAGTGGCCCGCGACGGCGTCACGATCGTCGCGGGCGACCTGGCCGGGCGGGTCCATTTCCTGCGGCTGGAGAACGTCTGACCGCCGAGCGGACCCTTCCGGTGGCTCGCTGACCGAAGGCCTAATTCCTAAGCCCTACTCCCGAAGCCCTCTCTACGGAATCGGCCGCTGCTTCGACTCGAGCCGCGTGATCCAGAGGCCCGAGTTGATGTCGTTGTAGTAGATCAGCCCGTTCTTTACCACCGCGCCCCACGTAAACGTTGCGCGAGGCCGTGTCCCCGAAGAGTCCGCGGTGAACAGCCACGCGATCTCGCGCCCCTGCCGCAGCAGATCGCCCTTGAGATCCCCGGAGATATCGACGACGCGCCCGCCGCCCTGATAGTTGCCGACGTAGAGCGAGTCGCCCTCGATCCAGATGTTATGCACCCCGCCGTCGGTCGGCTCGTACCAGGCGACGATCTTGGGCTTCTCGATGTCGGAGACGTCGACCACCTGGAGCCGGCCCCACGTGAGGTCGTTGCCGCTCTCGAGACCTTTTGCCGGCTTGGCCGCGTAGACCTCGTCGCCGACGAACACGTACTTGCCGTGGCGCCACGCCGTGTGGGTCCCGCGCGGTCCGAGCCCATAACGCTGCTCCACCCGGCGGTAGAGATACTCGAGATCGTACTTGAGCTGCGAGATTTGGACCGGTTTCTCCGGCGTTCCACCCTTCATTCCGTTGCCGATGTCGAGAATGACCAGGCCGTCGTTCAGGTATGAGAGGTACGCGATCCCGTCCTTGATGTCGATGTCGTGCACATAACGGCCCTGATCGGTCTGGCTGGTCTGCCACCGGCCGACTTCGCGCGGATGGTACGGGTCCTTGATGCTGATTACCCGCATCGATCCGGTGGCGTCGTCGGTGAGATAGACGTGTCCCTGATAGACGAACGACGAGTGGACGCCGCCCGACACGGTCTCGGTATAGTCCGCGATCGGTTTCGGATGGCAGGGGTTGGAGGCGTCGAACACCACGATGCCGTTCTTCCGGACCGAGGAGCCCTCTCGCGAGAAGACCCCGTACTTCCCGTCTTCCGTCGTCATCACGTCGTTGAGAAGCCGCGCGTCGGTGGTCATGGAATCGGCGATGACCGGCTTGCTCGGGTCGGAGACGTCGATCGCGTAGAGCCGGTCCGAGATGGTGCTGTAGTAGACGCACTTCCCGTTCGGATGGACCCAGATCTCGGCGCCTCGTACGGGGAGCGGAAGCCGCCCGACCACCTCGATCCCGCGCCCGACCGCTCTCGGCACCACCCGGACGACCGCATCCGCCGATTGAGTCCCCACCATCGCGGTGACCGTATAGATCCCCTGCTCGTCGGCGACGAACACGCCGTCGTCGTCGATCTCGGCCGTTCCGACGTTGCTCACCGCGGCGAGGAGCCAGCGAACCGTTAGGCCCTCGATCGGCCGGCCGGTGCGATCCTTGACCGCGGCAGTGAACTTGACGACGTCGCCGGTGCGCACCGTGGAGGCCGTCGAGCTCACCGTGAGCGAGGCGACGGTATTCGGTACGACCTTCACGGTCACGGTGCCGGTGGCGCCGCCCGCTTTGGCGGTGACGACCGCGGTGCCCGGCGCGACCGCGGTCACCTGGCCCTCGGGCGTGACCGAGGCGATTCGCGGGCTCGCTGACGAGTAAGTCACGGTGTCGGCGCGGGAGTCGTTCTCCGCGGTCCACACGGTACCCACGAGGGTGACCCTGCCACCGACCGGCAGTGTAGTGGCGGCCGGGCGGAGATCGATCCGGGCCGGCGGGCCCGGCAGCACGCGAATCAGGACGTCGGAGGTGACCCGCTTGGCCCCGGGCGCCGTGGCGATCGCAATGGCTCGAATGGAGCCGCGATAACCTCCCCGCACGAGACCGGTCGAGTCGACCGATCCGTTGAACCCGCCGCCGAACCATACGACCCGGGCTCCGGGAATCGGCGCTCCGGTCGGGTCGAGCACTCTGGCCGTTAGCTGCAGCGACCGGCCGACCTGGACGTCGGCCTGAGCCGGGGAGACCTCGAGACGGGCCGTGACGGGCTGCTGCATCGACAAGAGAAGAAGCGCGGAGATCATTGTCACCTCACGGGCGGCGGTATAGCCGCGGCCTGTTTCTGCTGCTTCGGGGGGACGGCTTGGATTGGCCTGAAAGATAAGGTCGCGGCAGAGCCAACGTGCAACCGACCCGGGTCGACGCCCAAGCTCGAACCGTTCGTTCGCAGCCTAACCACGGCCCCGATTGACGCCCGCCTGCCGCCCTGCCGCCTAGTGCGCCTTCACCAGACCGAGCCGGCGCTTCGGAAGATCGAGCACGAGCAGGAACCGATCCGCGAACAGCCGGTTCCCGACCACGGCATCGGTCGCGTCCGGCCAGCTCTCGAGCCGGGCGGAGGCGGGGCCGTCCCGGAGAAACACGATCTCGGGGCGCCCTAAGTCGACGCCTCCGAGCGAGACTGGACCGGCCACGGGTGCGCCGACGAAGACGAGCTCTCCACCGGGAGAGTGAAGCCGGTAGATCTGGTTCCCCGGTTCGTCACCGCGACGGCCCGTCACCGCCCGCCAATGATCCGGCGTGGTCCAGATCGGAAACGGTGTGAGCGCCGGATCGAGCACCGTGCGGCGGAGGACCTCATCACCGAGCCGGAGCGGGATCAGCACGCGGCTCGGATCGAGCACGACCTCGGTGAAGCGGGCTCGAGCAGCGATAGTCTCGCTGAGCGGCTCGGAGTCTGGAAGAATGGTGAGCCGGTTTCGCGGATAGTCGAGCAGCAAGACTCGGCGCTCCACGAGACCGAGCCCGACTGTTCCGATCTCCCACCCCGCCGCATCGATGTCCGCAGAGTCGCGGCTCGGCGCAGCAAGCGTGTAGCGTCCGCCCGGTTGATCGATCAGCCCATAGAACCTTCCCCGCGGTCTCAGCATTCCTGCGGGAGGGGCGCCCGAGTTGTAGGGAAACCCGACCGGCATGTTGCCGCTCGCGGCGAGATCGAGCTGGAGCAGTGAGCTCGTCCCGGCCAGGATCGGGCCCGCGTCGAGCACGAGCGTGGCGCGCTCGAGCGGAGGCCCGTCAAGTCCGGCGGTCACCCACCGAAACGAGATCCACGAGATCCGCTTGGCGGCGACATCGAGCTTCGGGGTGTGGTGGCAGCCGGCAGCGAGGAATGCCGCAATCAGAAGTTTCCGGCGCATCGATTCGTCCGGGACAGGGCAAGTCCCAGGTTAGCGCGAGCGGATTAGCCTGAGATGACAGACGGATTACGGTTGGGCTCGGCGGGGATAGGGAATAGGGAATTAGCGTTGGGCACGTTCTCGCAAGCTGTGACTGCAGGCATCGCGGCCGAGGCTGATGATTGGTCGGATTGC
>JBDTOH010000170.1:0-10349 GCA_039933355.1 Gemmatimonadota bacterium
GCCCGCGCTACCGCGCCGACTCGACAAGGCAGGTCGGATACTGGGACCGGTTGACCACGGCGCTCGCGACCCTCCCGGGAGTGAAGGCGGCAGGGGTCTCCAACTGGGTACCCCTGGCGTTCGCGGGAATCGGCAACGTCGACGTCGAGGACGGCCGAGCCCCGCGAGACGGGGTCGGCTATCGGGCCGTCAGCGAGGGCTACCTGGTCGCTTTGGGCGTTCCTCTGCTCACCGGTCGCGGGTTTGGCCCCGACGACACACCTACCAGCGAACGCGTCGTCGTGATCAACCAGCGCGCCGCGGCGCTGTGCTGGCCGGGACAGATCGCCGTCGGCAAGCGCATCCGGGCAACCAGCTTCGAGTCGATTCCACACGCGCCGACCCCAGCCTGGCTCAGGGTAGTGGGCGTCGTGGGGAATCTCCGGCAGTGGGGACCCGACCTCGAGCCGGTGCCCGAGATGTACGTGCTCTTCCGCCAAGTTCCCTATTACGCCTCGGCCATGACGGTGGTGGTCCGACCCGCGGGACCGGCCGAGCCGATGATGGCGGCCGTCCGCGCGGCGGCGCGCCGAGTCGACCCGACAGTCGCGGTGGAAGTGGGGACGCTCGAGCGGGAGCTGGTCGGTCGGCTCGCGCCGCGCCGGCTCACGATGTCGCTGCTAGCCGGGTTCGGCGGGTTCGCGGTCTCGCTCACCGCGATCGGCTTGTACGGCCTCTTGTCCTACTCGGTCTCTCGCCGGCAGCGGGAGCTGGCGCTCCGATCGGCGTTAGGTGCCAACCGGGCACACTTGGTCCGGATCGTGGCGGAGCGAGGACTGGGGCTGGTTCTGGCGGGAGCGGTGATCGGCCTCGGGGCGGCCGCGGCGCTGACCCGCTTCATGGAAACGCTGCTCGTCGATGTCGCCCCAATCGATCCGGTCGCGTTCGGTGCGTCCCTAACGGTCCTCCTCGGGGTCGCCGCGCTCGCGATCCTGATACCAGCGATCCGGTCAACCCGGGTCGATCCCGCCACCGCGCTCCAAGGCGAATAGCACCGCGCTCCGGGCCATCACCAACGAAACTCTCGAACGAGTTGAGCGGAGCTCTCGCTCCGGTCGGCAAGCCACGTCATGACGAGGGTCCAGCTTCCAGGCGGTTCAAAAAGCCAGAGGCGCCAGCGGCACAGTCCAAACCGCGGACACCTCGCCCGTCGGCCGGACCAGCAACGAAGGCGGCTTCCAGCCAAAGATGCGCCACCGCCCGCTCACGACCTTGGCGGTCGTGATCCCGAGCGCCGCGCCGAACACCGTGTCGCTGAGCCAGTGCCGATTGTCGTAGACTCGCGACCACATCGTGCCAGCCGCGAACGTATACAGGAGCACGCTCGCGATCGGATTCCGAATGTCGTCGGCCAGCGACGTCGCCACCGCAAACGCCGCGGTTGCATGGCCCGAGGGAAACGAGCCCCGAGTCTGAACGCCGAGTGAGTCCTTGAGCGAGCTGAACGGGTGAAACTTGAACGCACCCACGCCCTCATTTGGGCGGGAACGACCGGAGATCTGCTTGAGGAGCTGCTCCGTGATTCCCGAAACCGCCACGGCCGCCATCAGGCGACGGCCGGCGCGGCGGAGATCGTGGCTGTTGGCGATCACTCCGGCTCCCCACACGCCGACGCTCGTTCCGATGTAAAACCAGGGCTCTCCTTCCTGACGGAACCCGGTCGAGACGTCGTTGAGAAAATTCGAACGGTGCTTCTGGACGGTGCGCATCGTCGACTCGTCGAGCAACGATACCAGGACGGTCCCTCCTGCCACGGCCGCCGCGTGATACCAGCGGACGACAAACGCGTTCTCAATGATCTCGTGCGCCTTCTGCGTGACCGTCGAATCGGCGACTTTCGTGGAGTCGGACTTGGGACGCTTCTTGGTCGTGTCGGGAATCTGCGCGGCCAGCGGGGCAGCAGTGAGTGCGAGAAGCAGGGCTGCGCCGAAGACTCGACGCCCGTAACGATTCCGCAGGGGGTTTCCCGGGACCTGATGGCTAGCCATGTGTTGATCCTGAACCTGAGATGAACGACCAATCCTGACCGAAGGGTCAGCAAGCTGTTGACCCCGTCCGTCGTGAACGCGGCGTAGTAATGACGCGCCAGTCAGGCTCCCAAGACACGCATACGGCTGGAAGGACTGCGGCTCGGCTCGTTCGCGCCAGGCCGTCCTGGTGTCCCGAGCGATCCCAACTCCCACCCGAATTGGCGACGGGCCAATCTACTCTCACGACCCCTGCGCATGAAGTGCCGAGCCGGTCGCTCCGAATTCTCCGCGCGATCCAATCGCACGTTTCGCTCCGCTTCGATCCGGATCCCACGTTCCCCGCGCATCCCACCGGCTAACGTTAGGCGAGTCGGGCCGGCGTCGCAAAGAGGGACTGGCGAGGCGGCCCGCAGCGAGTCCGGCTCCGGTTCGTTATACTGGGGAACTCATCACCATAGAGAGACCCGCGGTTCGGCGCCGCGCCCGCGGCGAGAAGCTTCGGGGCGATCCATCGGGAACGGCTCATGAGCACCGATCCAGCGGTTCGGCTCAGGTTCGACTCCGGCACCACCGCGACCGGATCCCTTCCGACCGACTTCATGGAGGACGCCGGGCGGCGGGTTTCGATTGCTGCGCTCGCGACGGCAGCCGTCTGGCTGATCGTCGCCGTGATGGCGAACGCCACGGCCGCCAAGGTCGGGTACGATCCCCGGATCCAGTACGCGTGGAGCCGGTTCGGGAACGAGCTCACCGCCACGGTGATCGCACTCTCGCTCGCCCTCGCTTACGGAGCCCGAAAGCTCTACGACCGGCCCCACTTGGTACTTCGCCTCGGGCTCGCGTACGAGGTCGTCTGCGCCATCGCGGTCGCTTTGATCTCCCAGTGGAATCCGCCGTTCCAGGGCCGGGGCATTTCCTGGAACGCCGTCGTGATCATGCTTTTCCCCGCCATCGTACCGGCGCGGCCCGTCGCGGTCCTGATCACCTCGGTCCTCGCAGCAACGGCCGAGCCGGTGGTCTACTACTTCGCCGTGAGGGCGGGCCTGGCGTCGCCACCGCTGCCGACGTTCATGGTCGTCTGGGCGTTTCTCCCGACCTACATCTGCGCGGGGCTCGCGGTGATCCCGGCTTCGATCGTCAGGAACCTCGGCCGGGCTGTGCACCAGGCGAGGGAGCTCGGCAACTATCGCCTGGAGGAGCGGGTCGGCGGCGGCGGCATGGGCGAGGTGTATCGGGCGTCCCATCGCCTGCTCGCCCGTCCCGCCGCCGTCAAGCTGATCTCGCCGACGCAGCTCGGCGCGCGCGATCAGAACGGCCAGCAGCTCCTCTCCGAACGATTCCGGCGGGAGGCATCGGCCGCAGCGAGCCTCCGTTCGCCCCATACCATAGAGCTCTACGACTTTGGCGTGGCGGCGGACGGCACCTTGTACTTCGCGATGGAACTGCTCGACGGCATCGATCTTCAGAAGCTGGTAGACGAGCACGGGCCGATCCCGCCGGCCCGGGCAGTTCACCTGCTCCGCCAAGCTTGTCTCTCGCTTGGCGAGGCGCACCGCCGCGGCCTCGTTCATCGCGACATCAAACCGTCGAATCTGATGATCTGCCGGATGGGCACCGAGGTCGACTACCTCAAGATTCTCGACTTTGGCTTGGTGAAGAAGCAGGCTCCAACCGATGCCCAGTTGACCGCACCCGATATGACGGCCGGCACGCCCGCGTACATGCCCCCCGAGGCGATCGACGGTGTTGCGCTGCTGGATCATCGCGCCGACATCTATGCGCTCGGCTGCGTTGCGTACTGGTTGCTGACCGGTCGCCCCGTCTTCCAGGGTAGCTCGGCGCTTTCGATCCTGGTGAAGCACGGTCGGGAGCAGCCGACCCCGCTCAGCAATACCGTCGAGCCGGTCGGGCCCGATCTCGAGCGGCTCGTCATGCGATGCCTGGAGAAGGACCCTAACGACCGGCCGCAAGACGCGCTCACCCTCGAGAAGGAACTCGCGGCCTGCACGGTGACGGCGGCGTGGACGCCGGACGAGGCGGTGGCCTGGTGGGCGATCCATCGACCCGAGGCGGCGAGCGAAGCCGCGGGCGAGCCTGATCGAGCATCTCGGTGAGCATCTGGATCGGGCGGGTGCTGCGGCCCCCCGCATGCCCGGCACGGCACGGTACGACGAGCGGTAATCTCCTAGTCCCTCCGAGCTAGTTCTCATCCAAACGAGCGATAGGCGCTGCCTTACCTCCCGTCTACACTTGAGGTCACGCCGGCCGTTGTTGGACACGCTTCCCGAAACTGGTGAGAGGCAGGTCTGATCCCGGGGCTCCGGCCCCCACTCTTTCGAGGAGGCACTGTGCTCAAACAGCTCGCCGTATCCGGATTCTTGACCCTCGTCGTGCTCGGCGGCGGGACCGCTCTCGCCGCCCAGGATCGAAGCGCCGTGAGCGGCTCCGAGTTGGAGACGGCGGTTCTCGCTCGCTCTGCCGAGCGGGGCGCGAACGAAGCGGTCGTCCAACGGTTCCTTCAAACCGACCGAGTCCAGAGCGCCGCCGCCGGGATGGGCGTGAAGACCACCGACCTGGCCGCGCGAGTCGGGGCGTTGGACGAGACGACACTGAGCCTTCTCGCTGAGCGGACCCGAGCGGATGAGCGTCAGCTCGCGGGCGGGTCGGACACGATCGTCATCAGCAGCACCGTCATCATCATCGCGCTGCTTATCATCATTCTGCTCGTGAAGTAGCGCTTGGGCAGTTCGCCGATGCGGGCATCCGCCCGATCGGTCGCGGTTGGGGCGGGCCTCGTGGCAGTACTGGGTGGCGCATCGGCGCAGGCCCAGTCGCTGCCCGCGCGTGCCCCGGTCCGGACCGCACTCGACGTCCCCTACCTTCCCCAGTCCGAGCTGCTCTGCGGCGGCGCGGCTGTCGCGATGGTCGAGCGGTGGTGGGGCCGGCGCGGAGTCTACGCCGAGGATTTCTCCGACCTCGTCCGCCCGGACCTCGGCGGAATCCTAACGTCAGAGCTTGCCGCCGCCGCCCGCCGGCGCGGCTGGGAGACCGTCGTCTTTGACGGGACGCCGGAACAGGTGAGGCGCGACCTCGAGACCGGCGCGCCGGTCGTCACGCTCATTCAGGTCGCCCCGGACCGCTATCACTACGTGGTCGTGCTCGGGTGGAGCAACGGTCGCGTGGTCTTCCACGATCCCGCCCGCTCGCCGTCGATGACCGTGGATGAGACCCGGTTCCTCGACGAGTGGACCCGCGCCGACCGCTGGGCCATGGTGCTGCGTCCCGCGGCGCCGGCACCGATCGCCATAACCCGCCGACCCGACCCGCCCGCCGCCCCGGACTCGATGCCGTGCCGGCCGTGGCTCGATCGCGCGCTCGACGCCGCCGCGGCAAACCGCCTCGACGCCGCCGCCGATCTCCTCGCTCAAGCCCAACGCGCCTGTCCGACCGAAGCCCTCATCCTGCGCGAGATGGCGGGGATCCGGTTCAAGCAGGGGCGCCTCGGAGAGGCGGTCGCGCTCGCAGCTGAATATGTAGAACGCGCACCTAACGATGCGCGCGGCTGGCAGCTCCTGGCGGCGACCCGCTATCTCGCCGGTGACCCAGACGGTGCGCTCGAGGCGTGGAACCGGGTCGGGCGGCCCACGGTGGACCTGGTCCGGATCGACGGCACCCGGGGCGTCCGCTTCGGGCAGATCGCAGGCGCGATGTCGGTACCGCACGGAACGGTGCTCACCGCGTCGCGGCTCGCCCTCGCCCGGCGACGAGTCGCGGATCTCCCCGCCCTGAGCGGGTCCGCCGTCGAATACCGGCCGGTCGCGGGCGGGATTGTCGAGGTGCGGGCGGTCGTCGCGGAGCGGCCACCGCTCGAGCAGGCGCCGCGGTTGCTCGCGATCGCTGCGATCCGCGCGCTCGCCAGGAACGAGGTCGACCTCGAGGTCGCCACTCCCACCGGTGCCGGAGAGCTGTGGAGTGCGATGTGGCGATGGGAGCACGCCCGACCGCGCACCGCGCTCCGGCTCGACCTGCCCGCCGAGCTGGGATTTCACGGGATAGTCACCGTGGAAGGAGCCAGGGAGCGGTTCAGGTTCGCGCTCGACACCGCAAGGAGCGGCGCGCTGGAGGAGACGCGCCGGTCGGCGGTCGCGGCCTTCGGCGGCTGGATCACGCCTAACTTTCGGCCGACCGCCGGCTTTCGATTCGAACAGTGGTCCGGCGCCCGTCAGTACCTCGCCGGTACGGCCGGCGCCGAGCTCCGCGCCGCCGACAGCCGTTTCGCGCTCACGATCACGGGCGAATACGCCGCCGCCCTGGCCGCGCACCCTTCGTACGAGCGGGGCGGAGTCCGCGCCACTTGGGCTTCCTCGACCGGCCTGGGCCAAGCAGCCTGGTCTGCCCGGCTCGGCGCCGACCTCGCGAGCCCGGCCGCGCCGCTCGGCACGGTGCCAATGGTCGGCGGCAATCTGTCATGGGTGATTCCGCTCCGAGCGCATCCGGAGACTGCCGGCGGGCGGCTCGACGGCCGGAGCGCAGGCCGGGTGATCGGCCACGGCGGCCTGACGGCGGACCACCCGATCCACCGAATGGGACCCGTTACGCTGGCGGCGGGCGTTTTTCTCGACGGAGCCGGGGTCGGCTCGCCGGCGGACGGCTCGGGCACGGGCAGATTCTACCTCGATGCGGGGGCCGGGCTCAGGGCCGGCATTGCCGACGGCCGGCTCGGTGTGTTGCGGATCGATCTCGCGACCGGAGTGCTGGATCGCCGGACCGCGCTGACGGTGGGCATCCATCGGAGTTGGCCGCCGTTCGGGGAGCGGTCGCGCTGATCGTCCCGGTGGTCGTGGCAGTCCGTAAGCTTACCTAACGATCGCGGGCCGGGTGGGCGTTCCAGCCCGGTCGCCCTGCTCCTGCCGCTCCCACCCCAACTCGTGACCACCTCCGACTCGTGCAGCCGGGAGTCGGTCCGCACGTCGATGGTCGCTCAAGGATGCGGTCCATAAACGCTTGATGATCAGCCCGAGCCGCACCTCCCACTTCATAGCTTCCTCTTCGCGGTGGCAGGCTCTCACCGTGAAGCGCGCAGGACCGGGTCCGAGCGCGGGCCGCAGCGGACTACACCGGTCAATTCGCCCCATCTTGCCACAGCGCCGCTCCCGTTCTGGCGTCACGTACGCCGACTCCGGTCTGCCAGCCGAGCTTTCATGCATCAAAGTGGATGCGAACCAGTCATTACCGCGGGACCAAGGGCTTGTCCCAGCTTGTTCCCCCGCGCGGATTCGGTAACGTGAAGAGCGAGACGCGACGCTCAACGGGGACAGGGGGATCTATGGCGCTCAGAATCACCATCGACATCTTCAGCGGCCGGCCGAACCCGAGCATGATCATCGACGGGGGCGAGGAGCGCGAGCTGCTCGACCGGCTCCGTCCACCAAGCGGCAAGGGAGCCGGTGAGGCACCGCGGATCCCGGCGTCAACGTTAGGCTACCGAGGTCTCCAAATCGACCAGATCGGCGCCCGGCCCGCCCGCGGCCTCCCCCGGTCGTTTCGAGTGGCCGCCGGCCACCTCTACGGACCTGATCTCGAACGCGCAGCGCGCGATCCGAAAGTGGACGAGTTCATCTGCGGGACGGGCGGCCCGATCCGGCTCCACCCGCAGGCCGGCCTGTTGGTCGACCTCTGTCACCGCGAGATCGCCCGCTTCCGGGACCTGCTGGGCAAGTATCACTGGCGGCCCCTGCGACCGATTCGTCGCCGCTGCCCATGCGCTCCGCTGTGGGAGCCGACCTGGTGGAACGACAACGGCCAAGTCCAGTGGAACAATAATTGTTACAACTACTCCACGAATTATCGGTCCGATACCTATGCCCAACCGGGACAGGCGGCCGGTGCGATCTACGGGTCGATCGTCTGCGCGGATGTGCGGGCCGGTGCCGTGGCCGACAGGCTGATCGCGGTACCGCGGCATGGGAACAGGTGTCCTAAGGAAGGACATCTTGTCGCCCTTGTTGTCGGGCCGGGTTGGGATTTCCACTGGTATCGGCGAGGCCGGAACGGCTACTGGACCCACAAACCGGGCGGATCTCAGGCAACGGATCGGGACAATAGCGGCAACCTGATCCCCGATCCCAGGACTGCCGATCGCGGCGGTTACACCGACTTCTGCACGTTCATGATCGTGATGCACGGTCACATCAAGATTCTGTAGCGGACTAAATGACTGAAGCCGTGGCCCACGCGCTCGTGTTCTCAGGCCGCCGAGATCCGAGCTGGATGATCGACGAGGCGATCGGCACCGAGCTGGTGCGGATCTGGGAGGGTCTCGATCCCGTCCCTATCGCTGCGTCGCTGATCGACCAGCTTGGCTACCGCGGTGTCGTGGTCGACGGGCTCGCTGGCGCGCGATTCCTCGCGACCGGCGGCACCGTCACCGAAACTCGCGCCGGCGCGCGCCGGACGCGGGCAGACCCGGAGCGCCGATTCGAACGGCGGGTGCTCGACGCGGGCCCCCCGGGCCTGATCGACCGAGCGTCGCGGCCCGAGTAGTGGTTCACTTCATTCTCGCGACGAGGATACGGAGGAGCTTGACGGCATGACCGCGGTCGGCTGTCCCCCCATTCAACGTCACCGTGACGACCGAGCTGTCGGTCAGCGCGCCGGCGGTCCAACCACCGATGTCCGGCACCACATAGGCCTCCGTCCCGACGCTTCGGACAGGCTCGTACCCCCCCACCTCGGTCGGCGGGCTCCAGAATCGCTTGTCGTTGATGACCCGGGCCTGAGCGAAGATCGGCGATCCAAAGCCCCTGCCGCCCATGCCGTCCCATTGACACGCGGTGCCCCCTGGCCCTGCCACCATTCCAGGACCGACCGGCCCGCCGAGCACGCCTTCGATCTCTTCGGCGGCGAGCAGCGAGCAGAGGTGACTCGCCGGAGCAGCCTCGATCTCCGCCGCGTCGTCACCCCGGTCCGTCCGACCGGAGCAGCTTGCGGCGGCGATGGCCAGGAGCCAAGCCGGCGATGGAATTCTCTTCATAAAAGCCCTGATGCTTGGTTCACGGCTCGGCGCCGCGGAGGTCAAAAGTGCGTCCTCGCGCCATCCGTTTCCAGTGCAGAGGTTCTCTCACCTTCCATCGCGCGCTCGTGGGATCGGCCCTGGCACGCCGGGTTTCCGGCACGGCGTCGCCTAGCGGCTCCTCGAAGCAGGCGTATACTTCACAGGTCCAGAACGACATTCCTATCGCATACAAGCGGGTACCAATTCGGTCCGGCGCTGTTCTGACGTTCCATCACAGTCGGCCTGCGACCGCCGGCGTCGAGGTCCACGTTCAGGAGGAAGGGAGCACTGCATGGCGAAGCGGAAGAAGAAGGCTCAGGGCCCGAAGCTCCGGAGGTCGTGCGGCGCGGTAGCCGCCCACATGATGCTGCTCGAACGGAACCCGTCGTTCCGGTTGAGCCAAATGCGTCTGGAAGGAGCGACGGAAAAGCGCCGGGCGTCCGGCGTTGACCTCAAGAAGGCGAAGATCGTCACGATCAAGACCGTGGTGAACGTAGTGTTCAAGACCGCCCAGCAGAACATCTCGGACAAGCAGATCAGGAGCCAGATCACGGCGCTCAACAAGGACTTTCGCGCGACCAATTCGGACAAGAGCGGCACACCCTTGCCATGGAAAGGCTTGATCACCGATCCGCGCCTCAAGTTCAAGCTCGTCAAGGTAACCCGCACTCATACGACCAAGTCCGGGTTCACGTTCGACGACGCGGTCAAGAAGGCATCGACCGGCGGGATCGCGCCGTTCAGCCCGAAGACGCACCTCAACTTATGGGTTTCCGCCCTGACCGGTGGGCTCCTCGGCTACGCGCAGTTCCCGGGCGGCCCGCCTGCGACCGACGGCGTCGTGATCAACTACCTCTCGTTCGGCACGATAGGGACGGCACAGACGCCATTCAACAAGGGTCGTACGGCCACCCACGAGATCGGCCACTATTTCAACCTCCGCCACATCTGGGGCGACACGCCCGACTGCAGCGGGTCCGACATGGCCGCCGACACGCCCAATTGCGCGGGGCCGAACTTCGGCACGCCGGCGTGGCCCTTGATCACCTGCAACAACGGTCCCAACGGCGACATGTTCATGAACTACATGGACTACACCGACGACAAGGCGATGTTCATGTTCACGGCGCAGCAGGTGCTCCGGATGCGGACCGCGCTCGACACGACCCGCATGGGCCTGAAGTAGCAGGTTGGCACCGAAACCCGCGGGCACCGACCGGCTGTTCGGCACGACCTGGGTGCACGCCTTCGAGGAAGACACCGCGAAGGGTGCGGTGTACCGGCCG